>JAAYQP010000185.1 GCA_012519195.1 Clostridiales bacterium
CTATTAGATATTTTAATAAGCAACATCACCTCTACTTATCTTTTAAGATAAATTCATCTACGAAACCTATGCAACAAAAAATCGATTATGAATTCTATGGCATATTAGTTACCTTAGAATTCAGGTTCTATAATAAATGTTGGGGTGTTAAAAAATCATCCCAATATTTTATTTTTTGTAATAAAATACATCTATAAGAGCCTCTAACCAAAATTGCCACCGACCAAAGTAACATTTTTTAAAGGAGGTATCTTATAGATGCATTCTAATTGTACCAAGAAATTGTTAGGTTTAGAAGATGTTATTTTAAAAAAGGTCATTCAGGCTGATAATTATGTAAAGTTTTTTATTGAAACTTCCCCTTCCCCTCAGATCTGTCCTTGTTGCGGTAGTCAGACATCTCGTATCCATGATTACAGATCTCAGGTTATTAAAGATCTGCCTATGCAAATGAAACATACCTATCTGGTGCTTAGGAAAAGGCGTTATATCTGCTCCTGCGGAAAACGTTTCTTAGAAAAATATAGTTTTCTTCCCACCTACAAGCGTCAGACTCTAAGATTATCTTTTAAGATAATTGCTCTACTCAGGGAAACCAGAAGTATTAAATCCGTAGCTAACGAAGTAAATGTTTCAGCAAGTACAATAGCCAGATTACTTGATACAGTCAGCTATTCATCACCTTCTCTCCCTGAATGCATAGGAATTGATGAATTTAAAGGTAACGCCGAAACAGGGAAGTACCAATGCATCCTGGTAGATGCCAGGAAACACCGACTCCTTGATATCCTTCCTGATAGAAACCAGGCGCATCTTTCTGCTTATTTCAGAGAAGCAAATCGGGCAGAAAGGAACCGAGTAAAGTTTTTTGTCTGTGATATGTGGAAGCCCTATGTTGATCTTGCTAAAGCCTACTTTCCGAATGCAACAGTGATTATCGACAAATATCATTTCATAAGGTATGTTACCTGGGCAATCGAAAATGTAAGAAAGCGACTACAAAAGAAAATGTCGGCTAGCCTCAGAAAATACTACAAACGAAGTAGGAGGCTAATTCTTACCCGATATCAAAAGCTTAAGGATGAGAACAAGAAGGCATGTGATCTGATGCTGTTGTATAATGATGATTTAAGAGCCGCTCACTATTTAAAAGAATGGTTCTATGATATCTGCCAAAGTAGCAAGTATTCCTATCAGCGTACAGCATTCTGGGAATGGGTAAAAACTGCAGAAAAATCAGGTATTCCAGAATTCATGAGCTGTGCAGCTACATACAGAAACTGGTCGGAAGGTATCCTAAATGCTTTTAAATACGGATACACAAATGGTCCAACGGAAGGATATAATAATAAGATTAAAGTATTAAAAAGAATATCCTATGGGATGAAAAACTTTAAGAGATTTCGAACTAGGATAATACACTGCTCTATATGATAAAAAATGGTCGATGGGTGAGAGGCTTATTTCGCATGCCCAAAATCATGGATTATAGATACCAAACATTAAAATGGCTCCAATCATAGAGAAGGAGCGGGATTCAGAGAATCCCACCCCAACTATTGCAAAAGAGCCAGAATTCATAATCGATATAAATATTTTTGCTATATACTAATCAATATTCATTACTTTAATACTTAATCTTCCGCTGCTTCTTCCTTCGCATTTTCTTCAATTACTCTTTGTTGAACGTCAGAAGGCGCCTGCTCATAACGGGCAAATTCATAGGAGAAGTCACCAATACCACCGGTCATAGAACGAAGATCCGTAGAGTATCCATGCAATTCCGCTAGTGGAATATCTGCAATAATCTCCTGTTTACCTCCAGCAATCGGGTTCATGCCCAACACTCTACCACGACGTTTATTCAAATCTCCCATGATATCACCAGTGAATTTATCTGGAACAACAACTTTTAGAGACACAATTGGCTCCAATAATACCGGTGATGCTTGCATAAAGCCCTGTTTAAATGCCAGAATTGTTGCTAACTTGAAGGCCATTTCGGAGGAATCAACTGGGTGGTAGGAACCATCCACTAAGGTAGCCTTAAGTCCTACAACTGGATAACCATCAAGTGGGCCTTTTAGTACGCTTTCAGCAATACCCTTTCTACTGCAGGGAAGTAGTTCTTCGTAACAGCACCACCAAAGATCTTCTCTTCAAATACATAAGCCTGTTCCAAATCTCCTGATGGTTCAAATTCAATATGAACATCACCATATTGTCCATGTCCACCAGATTGCTTCTTATGCTTTCCTTGTACCCGTACCTTTTTACGCAAGGTTTCGCGATAAGGAATTCTTGGTTTCATAGTTTCGATATCTACTTTGTATTTATTTAATAACTTACTTACAGCTACCTCGATCTGTTGATATCCTATACCATACAGTAGTGTCTGTCTGTTTTCTTTATCATTCACAACCTTTAAGGTCAAATCTTCATCCATGAGTTTTGCTAAAGCCTGTGATACTTTATCATCATCACCCTTATTCTTTGTCTTAAAGCGAACATAAGCATAAGGTGTTGATACCGTAATTGGATCATAAATTATCGGATTTGCTTTGGTTGAAAGGGTGTCACCTGTTGCGGTATTCGATAATTTACCTAGAGCACCAATATCACCAGCATGGAGTTCATTAACTTCAATCTGATCCTTACCTCTGAGCATATATAATCGAGAAACTTTTTCTTCCGTATCCTTATTCGCATTGTAAATAGTCGAATCCGATTTAATCACGCCAGAGCAAACTTTAAATAATGAGAATTTACCAATGAATGGATCCACGATTGTTTTAAACACCCTAGCTGAGAATGGCTTCTTATCATCATAATCTACTGTAACTTCTTCCCCTGTCTTCACATTCTTACCCTTGATGCTTGTCTTCTCAGGACTTGGGAAATATTTCTCAATTGCCTGTAATAACATGGTAGTACCCTGTGCATTCAAGCCGGATCCACACATTACAGGAACAACCGAACCATCTATTACATTATTTCTAAGTGCTTGTGAAATTTCCTGCTGTGTAAACTCTTCACCAGCAAAATACTTCTCCATTAATTCTTCACTGGTTTCTGCTACTGCTTCTAACAAGATTTCACGCGCCTCAGAGAGATTTGCCATACTATATTCTGGAATTTCACATTCCACATATTCACTACCAGTAGTAAATCTTCTGCCACCCATCTTTACTACATTAACAAAACCAACGAATTTTTCATTTTCCCTAATTGGAATATGAAATGGTGCAATCTTCTTTCCATATAGCTCTGTAAGTTTTTCTGTTACCTTACGAAAACTTGCGTTATCGTCATCCATATCGGTTACAAAGAAAATTCTTGGTAATTGGTACTTCTCACAGAAGTCCCATGCTTTCATCGTTCCCACTTCCACTCCTGCTTTTGCTGAAACTACAATAACAGCTGCATCAGCAACAGCAAGTGCTTCCTCTACTTCCCCTACAAAATCGAAATAACCGGGGGTATCCAAGAAGTTAATCTTAATGTCCTCATAACAAATTGGTACTACTGTTGTACTGATGGAGAACAATCTCTTTTGTTCCTCTTTGTCGTAATCACTGATGGTGTTTCCTTCTTCAACTCTTCCTTGACGTTTAAGTATTCCTGTTGTGTACGCCATGGCTTCGACTAAAGTAGTCTTGCCACAGCTTCCGTGGCCTAACAAAACAACATTCCTTATCTTTTCAGAAGTGTAAACATTCATATTGATTCCTCCAATACATTTTATTGTAGTAGTAGCAGGAGCTAGCGAGCTAATATTTGGGTCAAGCTCACATTATGAAAATATTATGTTATTACACTAGTCACCTCCAGGATTGCTTATTGTGGCTTGAACCAACCATCGGATTGCAATCGCTGCTTTAAGCCGCGTGTTGAAATGTCGATAGAATATTAGAAATCACTATAGAAATGCTATACGTATATTTTACAAGAATATGATAAAATTTACAACTGTTTTA
>JAAYQP010000186.1 GCA_012519195.1 Clostridiales bacterium
ATAAAATCGGGTGTGGAGTGTCGAATCAACTCTTTATTGACTCTTTTTGAAAAGTAGTAGTTTTCAATGATATAATGCCCCGGATATCTGCCTGACTTTGGAAAGTTAAGAGGAAAGAAGCGGATGTTGTTTAACTCTTCTTCAGAATACTCATCATACTTTTCCGGGACACTCATCCCTTCAGTCAAGCCATAGTAAACATCCACCATAACACCTGCTCTGGCTAAATACTTTGTCAGATAATAACTATGCTTCTGCATACCACCCATGGTGTAGGGGAAAATGCCGTCTGTCAGAAGAGATATTTGCATTTATCTTAAGTGATTTTTACCCTAAGTTGATACAACTTTAAAGCGATAGTCAATGACATTATATTATTCTGTTGTTCTCAAGGCCAGTGCAATGCCCCCAAATCCTCTTTGAAAATTCATTATAAGGTTCGATGATAAATGAACCTTTTGCGTGTAAGGCTTTTATAAAATTGTAGAACTTTCTTCGTTCTTTTTCTATTTTTTTTAATGTTTCATTTCTAATGAATTCGGGTTCTATATTTAGTGAAGTAATAACATCTACTCCTTTTTTTACAGCTGTGGGGTTTGCTCTTACCGTTTTTACATATCTGTTGTCGAAAAAGTGATTCCTTCCACCAATCGACTTAGTTGTTACTATAGGTATACCTGAGAGTAAATATTCCATAGAAGCTAACATTGCGCCTTCTTTTTTGGAAAGAGCTAAGCCACATTTGCTCTCTGAAATAATAGTCCGAATTTGAGCTTTGTCCATTCTTTTTTTGTTGTAGTTAGCATGCTTGATTCTAGGTTCAAATTCATGTAAGTTCCAGTTTCCATTTTCATCTGTGATTATTGGCCAAAAATAGGTGATTATAAATAAAGAGCTAATTTTAGCTGCCAAGTGTATTCTTTTGTATTTTTTTGCTGCTGCAATATAGACTGCATCATATTTCTTAGGCCTATGTTCAATTGTAAATTGATACTCGCACACATGCATGTTTTGATTTAGGAAAACAGATTTAAAACCCAACAAAGATGAGAAAATATGTTCTCTTCTTGAGTTGCTTAAAATGATTAATATGATGTTTTTCTTTCTAAGTTTAGCCCTATACTTAAGGTGTGGAATAACACTTGAAAATGAAAAGTACCACATTGGATGAATTAGCAAATAAGCTTTACTATTGGTTTTGTTTTCTAACTTATTCCAGTTTTTTGAGCCAATTGATAACCATATTAGTGGCTGTTCCGATATTTGATAGACTGCATTAACTAACATATTGATTGACTTTTGGTTAAGGCACTTATCTAATAGGTCAAGTATTTGATTGCAAAGTCTTGTACATTAAGTCTCTCCTTCGCACTAATCTTTGAAATTTGAACTTCATACGGGTTCTTTACAATAATGCCGTAGCCTGATTGGATCAATAGGTCTGAATAATCTCCAATGTTTGGGCTAAGTATTACTTTAAGACCGGCATGTAAATATTCAGCTATTTTAATCGGTGATGCTACCCTGTTTGTAATATTGTTGGCACGTAA
>JAAYQP010000187.1 GCA_012519195.1 Clostridiales bacterium
AAGCGAAGCTTTCGAGTTGCTAATCTGCGTAATTAAAAGTTAGTCAATAAAAACCGGAGCATTTATCAAGCTAGCTAGGATAAATGCACAGGGTTTTATTGATAAGTGTAACGTGAACGAGAAAGCGAAGCTTTCGAGTTACTAATCTGCGTAAACTAAGATTAGTCAATATTAGTCTGAAAAAGAGATGGAGGAGACCAATGGATATTAAGGTAAATCAAATGCAATCAATTAACCAGGTTGAGACAAAAGCGCCTGTTCCGGAAGCAGACGGTACCTTTAAATTTACCTTGATTTCCAAGATTGAAGAGCATGATCTACGGGCACAGCTAAATGCTATGCTGGAGGAAATAACATCGCAAGGAAAGAAACTTGCAAAGCGTATGGATCTAAGGGATATGAAACATTATCGACAGCTAATTCGTGGTTTTTTAAATGAAATAGTCAATCGATCCCATAAGTTTTCCCGAGAGAATTTTCTGGACCGTAAGGGAAGGCATCGAGTATATACCATGATAAAATTAGTTGATCAAAATTTAGATGAACTAGCATTAGAATTAATAAAAGAAGAAAAAGATCATCTAATCATATTAAATAAAATTGATGAGATAAGAGGTTTGCTATTAGATATCCTGACTTAAGGATTTATGGATTGGAGTGGTAGAATGCAAGGCTTTCATCAAATTATTGGACACGAAAGCATTATAGAGCATTTACAGAAGGCAATAGAAAGAGGAAAGGTTTCCCACGCTTATCTCTTCCATGGAGAAGAGGGAAGTGGAAAACAAACGCTTGCGAAAGCATTTGCAAAGACTCTTCAGTGTCAGGAAGGGGGCAGAACATCCTGCAATCGTTGCATTTCCTGTATGCAGGCTGATTCAAACAATCATCCAGACATTCTGTGGGTAACCCATGAAAAAGCAAGTATCAGTGTAGATGATATAAGAAATCAAGTAAATGGAGATATCCATATTAAACCCTATAGCAGCCCTTATAAAATATATATTATAGATTCAGCGGAGAAATTGACAGAGCAGGCACAGAATGCTTTGTTAAAAACTATGGAAGAGCCCCCAGAATATGCAGTGATTCTACTTTTAGTGAATAATATCAACCTGATATTATCAACCATATTATCAAGATCGGTACTTCTAAACCTAAGAGCGGTGGACAAGCAGGTGATCAAAGAATATTTAATGGTTCAGCACCATGTTCCTGATTATATGGCAAGAATTGCAGCTGATTTTTCTGGAGGTAATGTTGGTAAGGCAATTAAATATGCATCTTCAGAGGAATTTGAGAGGATGAAAGATGAGATCCTCCATATCCTAAAATATATTAATGATATGGAATTGAATGAAATCATCTCAGGCTTAAAGGCAATAACTGCAAATAAAACCTCAATCGATGATTACTTTGACTTAATATTATTATGGTATCGGGATATATTAATGTTAAAAGCTACAAAAGATCCTAATCTTTTATTATACAAAGAAGAGTATCAATTTATTAGAAAACAGGCAAGTATCAGTAGTTATGATCAGATTGAAAATATTATTAAATCAATAGAAAAAGCAAAGATACGATTGAAAGCAAATGTTAACCTAGATATTGCATTAGAACTGATGCTGCTTACAATAAAGGAGAATAGTAATGGTTAATGTTATTGGAGTAAGATTTCGTAAGGCAGGGAAGATTTATTTCTTTGATCCTGCTGGATATGATATTTATGAGGGTGAGAATGTAATCGTTGAAACTGCCAGAGGAATTGAGTATGGAAGGGTAGTTTTAGGACCCAGAGATGTGGAAGATGATAAAATTATTCAGCCCTTAAAACCGGTAATACGACCTGCCACACCGGAGGATGATGAGATTGAAAGAAAAAATAAAGAGAAAGAAAAAGAAGCATTTGCTATCTGTTTAGAAAAGATTAAAAAACATGGACTGGAAATGAAGCTAATCGATTGCGAATATACCTTTGATAATAATAAGGTGTTGTTTTACTTTACAGCCGATGGAAGAATCGATTTCCGTGAGCTGGTTAAGGATCTAGCCAGTGTATTTAAAACTAGAATAGAGCTTCGTCAGATTGGTGTTCGTGATGAAACGAAAATTGTAGGGGGTATTGGAATCTGTGGTAGAACTTTATGCTGCCATGAGCATTTATCTGAATTTGCCCCAGTTTCGATTAAGATGGCTAAGGAGCAGAATCTTTCTCTAAATCCAACGAAAATATCCGGAGTTTGTGGAAGACTGATGTGTTGCCTGAAAAATGAAGAGGAAGCCTATGAGGAATTAAACAGTAGGCTACCAAACGTTGGTGACATTGTTACTACTTCGGACGATTTAAAGGGAGAAGTACAAAGTGTTAGTGTCTTAAAACAACTGGTTAAGGTTATCGTAACCCTTGAAAATGATGAAAAAGAAGTCCGTGAATATAAAGTTGATGATTTGAAGTTTAGACCAAAGAGGAAGAAGGAAAAGACAATTATTGAAGACGAAGAATTAAAGGCACTGGAGCTTCTGGAAAAGAAGGAGGGGAAATCCCTACTTAACGATGATTAATATGGAGATAGCGAAGGGATTTCTAAAACCAGGGGAACGACTGGATGACCTTCACAGAAATAATTATCATATAATACAGGATACTAACCGCTTTTGCTTTGGCATGGATGCGGTATTACTTTCAGGGTTTACCAAGGTATTTCAAGGAGAACGATCAATTGATTTAGGGACTGGGACAGGAATTATACCAATTCTGCTAAATGCGAAGACTGCGGGAGAACATTTTACTGGCTTGGAGATCCAGCCAGAAAGCGCGGATATGGCCAAACGCAGTGTAGCATTAAATAAACTGGAAGATAAAATTGATATAGTGGTAGGAGATATCAAGGAGGCCTCTTCTATTTTTGGACTGGCTTCCTTTGATGTTGTTACAAGTAATCCACCCTATATGAATCATAGCCATGGCCTAGTTAATCCAGATCAAGCCAAAGCGATTGCGAGGCATGAGATCCTTTGTACCTTGGAGGATGTGATTCGGGAGGCCAGTAGGCTTCTCAAACCGAAAGGGCGATTCTATCTAGTGCACCGACCATTTCGTCTAGTAGAAATTATGGGTACCTTAAGTGCATATAAGCTGGAGCCTAAGCGAATGAGATTGGTGCATCCTTATCTGAATAAGGAGCCCAACATGGTATTAATCGAATGCTTAAAAGGAGGCAAATCCAGGCTTACGATAGAGGCTCCACTGATTGTATATAAAGAACCCAATGTTTATATGGATGAAATCTATGATATCTATGGATATATAAAGGAGTAAAGAAATATGTCTGGAATATTAAGTTTATGTGCAACACCGATCGGTAATTTGGAAGATATTACTCTTAGAGTGTTACGAACACTAAAAGAAGTTGATCTGATTGCAGCCGAAGACACCAGACAGAGTATAAAACTGTTAAATCATTTTGATATAAAAACACCGATGACAAGTTATCATGAATTTAATAAGGTGGAGAAGGCCAAGTATCTAGTTGGATTATTACAGGAAGGAAAGAACATTGCCCTGATAACGGATGCAGGAACTCCGGCAATTTCTGATCCTGGTGAAGAGCTAGTGAGACAAGCTTATGAGGCGGGGATAGAGGTAACCTCCTTACCAGGTGCTTGTGCTGCAATTACTGCACTCACCTTATCTGGATTATCAACTAGGAGATTTTGCTTTGAAGCATTTTTGCCAACCGACAAAAAGGACAGGCAGCGAATCCTAAAAGAGTTAGAAAATGATACTAGAACCATTATTCTATACGAGGCTCCGCATCGATTAAATAAAACACTGAAAGAGATGAAAGAAATCCTAGGGAATCGAAAGATAACAATCCTTAAAGAGTTAACCAAAAAGTACGAAACAATTTGGCAAACCACAATTTCAGATGCAATTACCCGTTACCAAATGGAGGAGCCAAAAGGGGAATTTGTGTTAGTAGTTGAAGGAAGGTCGATCCGAGAAATTGAAAAGGAAGAGCAGGAAAGATGGGGAGCTATTACCATACTAGAACATATGAAGCACTATAAAGATCAGGGGTTTGATAAGAAGGAGGCAATGAAAGCAGTAGCAAAAGATAGGGGAATAAGTAAACGGGAAGTATATCAGTTTCTTATTCAGGAGGAATCCAAGAAAGAATAACTGTCTTTTGGAGGTGAACAATGTTACATGGGGTATTTGATGCAAAAGGGAAAAAGATAAGTGTAGCAGTATTCGTATTATTAGCGGTCATAATAGGCTTTGCTGCAATCGGTAAAATTAAAGAAAATCGTCAATATGAACAGCAAACCGTTATGGCAGAACAATTTCTTGAAGCTGGGGATTACGAGCAGGCAGTAGAAGCATACCAAAAAGCTATGGCAATGAAGCTTAGTGACGGGGAACGTTTATCCATTGGACTTGCAGAAGCTTATATCGGAGTTAACGAATATGATTTAGCTTTGGAGGTTTTACGGAATTGCTATGAGAAAACATCGGGGGTTCAGATAAAAGAAAAAATAGAAGAGGTCACAGTAAGAAAGTCAGACTATGAATATCAGCAAATCATATCCCGGGGTGATATCTATTTTTCAAATGAAGAATATGATAAAGCCATCTCTGAGTATGAGAAAGCAAAATTAATAAAAAGCAAGGAGATCACATCCTATCAAAAAATTGCAGAGTCCTATATAAAGAAGGGAAATTATGAGCTTGCTAAGGAAGAGGTAGAAGAGGGTTTGACGATTACACAGAGTGATGCCTTAAATCATACATTAGAGATTGTAGAATCCTATTTGCTTAAGCAGCAATATGAAACAATGATTACAAAAGCCGAGGAGTTTATCTATCAGGAAAACTATAAAGATGGAATTGCCAAATACCAAGAGGCAATTAATCTATTACCGAATGAGGATAGTGCATACATAGGTCTGGCAGAGGTATTTATTATGCAGAAGGAGTATCGATTAGCAGTTATTCTACTGGAGGATGCAAAAGGTAAAGCTTATAGTGAAGAACTACTTCATATGCTAGAAAAAGCCTTATCCTTGAAGGAAGCGAACGAAAAGAGAGTTCAAATTCTTTCCGAGCTCTATAATGCAGTAGCAAATGCTGATATATTAAAGATCAGTGAGATCGTAAGTTCAGACTATTTTATTAATGATATATCTGCTAACACACCACTCTACTATAGTCAATCTGGAGAGGGAGATATTGTCAAGGGCTATGGTATGATTGTATATGATGAACAAAGTCTATATTCAGGCGAAATTTCGAATAATATGAAAAATGGAAATGGAGTTCTCCTGAAGCGGATGGAAGGTAGTGGAGAACAGGGATATTACTACTATAAAGGTGAGTGGAAGAATGATGTTCCCAACGGCACCGGTAAAACAGTAGATGTTGAGACGAAATATAATGAGAATGGTGATGCCTATATAAGTAAAATTATCACCGAAGGTAGCTTTTATAATGGTACGGAAAATGGCTTTATGATTAAGCGTTTTTATGTTAATGAGGAAGAAGCCGGTACGGTATCCTATTATACCAGAAAAGGGGTTCCAGAGCCGGCAACGGATGAAAATGGACAGCAATTACCACCAAAGGATGGAATGTATCCGATTGGCCGTTTAACCTTAAATGGTGAGCCAACAGAGGATTATTACTATATCAAGCCTGGTACCTTTTGGAGCGTAAGGCAGTAAATTGGATTAGATAAAAGAGGGAGCTTATGCTCCCTCTTAAATTTTTACTATTAATAATATGTAACTATTCGATAATACCTGCAATTTTTGCAAGTTCCAGAACGGTTTCTTTAGAAACTTTCTTACCTTGATATTCAATCAGGTTTTCTTTACCACCGGTAAAAATATCGGTAGGCTCGTATTTTTGAAGAATGATTTTACCTTCTTCAACGAAGATTTCTAATGGATCTCTTTCGTTTACGTCTAAGGTTCTTCTAAGCTCGATAGGAAGTGTAATTCTTCCAAGCTCGTCAAGCCTTCTTACGATACCTGTACTTTTCATGCTATAGCCTCCTTTTCTCAAGTGTATTGGGGAATTATTATAATGCGAATACTAAAATGTTTAGGGCTATAATCCTAAATTACATTTTTTGTATATAGCATTAAATAAAATAACATAGGTTATTTTTATTGTCAACATAAATATTTGTCAAAACATAGCACATTTTAAACAATATATGTAAATAGGTACTAAGTAGTACTATTGATTTTAAAAAAATAGGACATTATCAAGCATTTCAAGAATATAGTTTATAGATTGGATACTTTATATTCTTTTAAGCTAATTTTAAAGCTAATAAGTATTTTAAGAAGAAGGGGTAGATGTTATGCTAAATTATCTTTGGGGCTTTATGATTATCATAGGGATAACAATTGGCGTTCTTCGTGGAAATATAGCAGAAGTAAGTAACGCAACCTTAAATTCATCAAAGGAAGCAGTTACACTATGTATTACGATGCTAGGAATTATGGCAATGTGGACAGGGATCATGCAGATCGCTAAAAAATGCGGTCTAGTAGCGGCCTTCACTCGGGGATTAAGGCCAATTTTAAGATATCTTTTTCCCACTATCCCTAAGGACCATATTGTTAATGAATACATAGCATCCAATATGATTGCAAATATATTAGGTTTGGGGTGGGCTGCCACGCCAATGGGCCTTATGGCTATGCGAGAACTTAAGAAGCTAAATCATGATTCTGAAGTGGCCAGCTGCGATATGTGTACTTTCATGATTATTAACATTTCATCCTTACAACTTATTCCAGTAAATATTATTGCTTATCGAAGCCAATATGGATCGGTGAATCCAGCTGAAATTCTCGGGGCAGGAATTATTGCAACCATCTGCTCTACAATCGTTGGTGTTATTTATTCTGTACTAGCAAGAAACAGAAGTTATCGACATGGAAGGCGTTAGTAAGGAGGAGGATACGATGAATTTTATAATCTATTTATCGGACTATATTATACCATTTCTTATTTTCTATATCGTTGGCTTTGGATTATTGACAAAAACAAATATCTATGATGAGTTTATTAAAGGCGCTAAGGAGGGATTTAGGGTAGTATTGGATATCATGCCCACCTTAATCGGATTAATGGTGGGAGTTGGAGTTCTAAGGGCTTCCGGAGCCTTAGATCTTCTTTCAGACTTATTAAAGCCAATCACGGAGCTTCTTCATTTTCCGTCGGAATTGGTTCCAGTTGCCTTGGTAAAAATGTTCTCATCTTCCGCAGCTACCAGTTTAGTATCGGACATTTTTAAACAGTATGGGCCGGATTCCTATCTTGGACGAATTGTATCCATTATGATGAGTTGTACGGAAACTATTTTTTATACAATGTCTGTTTATTTTATGGCCGCTGGCGTTAAGAAGACAAGATATACTCTGGCGGGCGCATTGGTATCAACGTTAGTAGGAATAGTTATGAGTGTTGTACTGACGAATCTTGTATTTTAATTTGTATAATTAATCTTTTCCCCACCATACTAATAGGTGAGGTGATTGATATGAATAAAGAGAAGCAGGAAAAGCTACAACAGAAAAAGGAACAGGAAAAATTCAATAGTGTAACCAATTCTGTGAAACCTAGAAACCAGAATCAAGAGCATAATGTAAGACAAGAGGGGATTAGGCCCAAGAATAATAAATATTAAGTATATATCAGCATAAGCCGGGACAGTTGGAAAACAAATCGGGTACACAGTAAACCATATACTTTGTGTGTTGGTTATACTGTGTACCCGTACATAATTCATGACAAGTGAATTGGCTTGCCAATTCATCTTGTTTGTAACAGCTATATTTATTATTGTATAAGAATATGCTTTCTATGTAAGTATAAAACACTTTCATTGATTTGTTAGAAACACTGTGCTAGAATAATATTCTGAAGTTTTATAGAAAGAGGACGGATAAATGATATTTGAAACACATGCACATTATGATGATGAAGCATTTGATATAGATCGTGAGGAGCTTCTGGCAAAGCTTCCGAAACAGGGAATTGAGTATGTAGTTAATGTAAGCTCCGAAATCTCGAATGTGGATAAGACAATTGCATTAACGGAAAAATATCCATATATCTACGGAGCTATTGGTATACATCCGGATAATACAAAAGAACTGAATGAGGAGCGTTTCTCTTGGTTAAAAGAAAAGGCTAAACACCCTAAATGTGTTGCCATCGGAGAAGTAGGTTTAGATTATTACTGGGATTCTACGGATCGTGATATACAAAAAACTTGGTTTGCTAGACAGATGGAATTAGCGAGAGAATTAAAGCTTCCTCTTGTAATCCATAGCCGAGACGCTGCAAATGATACCTATCATATGATGAAGGAATCGAAAGCAGATGAGATGGGAGCACTTATTCATTGTTTTGGCTATGGTATTGAGCAAGCAAAGCTATATCTACAGATGGGATTCTACCTTGGAATTGGAGGAGTTGTGACCTTCACAAATGGCAGGAAGTTAAAGGAGGTTGTGGCTTATGCACCACTTTCTCAACTAGTCTTGGAGACCGATTGCCCTTATCTAACACCGGTACCCAATCGTGGAAAAAGAAACAGTTCTCTATACCTACCCTATGTGGTAAAGGAAATTGCGCGCCTGAAAAATATTGATGAAAAAACTGTAATTCAAATCACAAGCGAAAATGCGAAAAAATTTTATGGTATAAAACAAGTCAAGTAAGCGTTGTATACAATGTAATAAATTAATAGTAAGGATAAGAGGTAGGCTATGGCTGATTTAGGTAATCCTAAGAATACAATTGAAATTCTAAATAAATATAAATTTGTATTTCAAAAAAAGTTTGGTCAAAACTTTTTAATTGATACCCATGTTTTGGACAAGATAATTCATGCTGCCGATATAACAAAAGATGACTTTGTATTAGAGATTGGTCCTGGAATTGGAACCTTAACACAATATCTATGTGAACATGCCAGAGAAGTTGTAGCAGTTGAGATTGATCGGATGTTGATTCCTATTTTATCCGAGACTCTCTCCGGTTATTCGAATGTAACTGTGATTAATGAAGATATCTTAAAGATTGATCTCAATACGCTGGTACAAGAACGCAACGGGGGTCGACCAATTAAAGTCGTTGCAAATCTCCCTTACTATATCACAACACCGATTATTATGGAGTTATTTGAACGGCATATTCCATTAATTAATGTAACGGTAATGGTACAAAAAGAAGTTGCAGATCGGATGCAGGCAGTTCCAGGAACGAAAGATTACGGGGCACTATCCCTGGCGGTACAATATTATGCAGAGCCCTATATTGCAGCTAATGTACCACCAAATTGCTTTATGCCCCGGCCCAATGTTGGGTCTGCTGTGATCCGTCTAACACTATATCAAAATCCTCGGATTACAGTTAAGGATGAGGCACTTATGTTTCGATTAATCCGTGCCTCCTTTAATCAGAGACGTAAGACCTTGCTAAATGGCCTTAATAATTCGAAAGAACTTAATTTTACAAAGGAAGAGATACTAAATGCAATTAGAGAGGAAGGGTTATCGGATAATGTCCGAGGAGAGACCTTAACCTTAGAACAATTTGCCGGATTGGCCAATCGTCTCAGTCCGAATCGTTAACCTTACAAGATTAGAGAAAACCATATAAATTTATAAGATAA
This sequence comes from Clostridiales bacterium, assembly GCA_012519195.1. Taxonomy (GTDB): domain Bacteria; phylum Bacillota; class Clostridia; order Lachnospirales; family Lachnospiraceae; genus Mobilitalea. The sequence goes on from JAAYQP010000187.1 coordinate 9,705, forward strand.
GCCCCCTAGAATAGGGTGGATTGATATGCTCCCCTTAAGGTAGATAGATTTCCAATTATTATCTATTTACTTTGAGGAGGAGCTATTTTTCTTCTATAGGAATGATCAAGCCCAATTCATCAACATATTTATAACGTGGTTATGAATATATATTCATCGGCATGTTTCTTCATGATTTAAGTGGAATTGTGAAAATATAACGAATACATATATTAATGGTATTAATAATACATATTAGTGGAAATAATAGAATTGGAAAGAAGAAAAAAACTATTGCATAAATATTAATATTGTTTTATAATAGAAAAAATTTGCAACGGGAAACCATGAATACAAGGATATTAAAATGGAGGGTATTATGAAGAAGAGGAATGACATCCGCAAGATATTAATTATAGGCTCCGGTCCAATTATCATTGGTCAAGCATGTGAATTTGATTATTCTGGCACGCAGGCTTGTAAAGCACTTAAGAAATTAGGGTATGAAATTGTGCTCGTGAATTCTAATCCGGCTACAATTATGACGGATCCAGAGACGGCGGATATTACCTATATCGAACCGTTGAATGTGGAAAGATTAACGAGGATTATTGCAAAGGAAAGACCAGATAGTCTGCTACCTAATCTAGGCGGACAGTCCGGTCTAAATCTTTGTTCTGAATTGTCCAAAGCAGGCGTACTGGATCAATATCAGGTTAAGGTGATTGGTGTCCAGCTTGATGCGATTGAGAAGGGTGAAGACCGGATTGAATTTAAAAAATTAATGGACCAACTAGGGGTTGAAATGGCAAAAAGTGAAGTGGCATATAGCGTTGAAGAGGCACTTACCATTGCTGAAAAACTTGGATATCCTGTAGTCATCCGTCCTGCCTATACCATGGGTGGAGCAGGTGGTGGTCTGGTTTATAATATTGATGAGCTTAAGACTGTTGTATCAAGGGGGTTGCAGGCCAGCTTAGTAGGCCAGGTCTTAGTAGAGGAATCCATTCTTGGTTGGGATGAGCTGGAGTTAGAGGTGGTTCGTGATGCAAGTGGTAATATGATTACTGTATGTTTTATTGAAAATATTGATCCTTTGGGGGTACACACAGGAGACTCCTTTTGTTGTGCACCGATGTTAACGATACCTAAAGAGGTTCAGGATGAATTGCAAAGGCAGGCTTATAAGATTGTAGATGCAATTCAGGTAATTGGGGGTACGAATGTCCAATTTGCCCATGATCCAAATTCCGGAAGGATTGTGGTAATTGAGATTAATCCCAGAACTTCCCGTTCCTCAGCATTAGCCTCAAAAGCTACCGGTTTTCCGATAGCTATGGTATCAGCTATGCTGGCAGTAGGTCTTAACTTAAGCGATATCCCCTGTGGAAAATATGGAACCTTAGATCAATATAAACCGGATGATAGTCATATCGTAATCAAATTTGCCCGTTGGGCCTTTGAAAAGTTTAAGGGTGTAGAGGATAAGCTAGGGACGCAGATGCGTGCAGTAGGGGAGGTTATGAGTATTGGAAAGACCTATAAGGAAGCCTTCCAGAAAGCGATCAGGAGTCTAGAGACGGGAAGATACGGACTAGGAAGCAAGGAATATGCAGACAAATCCAAGGAAGAGCTACTACGTTTACTTCATGTTCCGACCAGTCAGCGACAATTTATTCTATATGAAGCAATAAGAAAAGGTGCTACCATTGAGGAATTGCATCAATTAACTAAGATCAAGCACTTTTTCCTTCAACAGATGGAAGAATTAATCCGAGAAGAAGAAGTGATAAAGCAGTATAAAGGATCGATACCTCCGGCCGAAATTTTAAAAAATGCAAAACTTAACGGTTTCTCTGACAAATATCTTAGTATGCTATTAGAAATCCCTGAAGATGATATTCGTAAAATCAGGAGACAGGAAAAGATCGTGCAGGCTTGGGGAAAAATTCATGTCAGCGGAACGGAGGATTCCAATTACTACTACTCAACTTACCATTTGAAAGAAGATCAATCTTCTTGTTCATCAAGACAAAAAATTATGATCCTGGGTGGGGGTCCAAATCGGATAGGTCAAGGTATCGAGTTTGATTATTGCTGTGTCCATGCTGCGAAGGCCTTAAAAGAAGAAGGCTTTGAAACAATAATTGTCAACTGTAACCCGGAAACGGTCTCAACCGATGTAGATACCTCTGATAAATTATATTTCGAACCACTCACCGTAGAAGATGTATTGAGCATCTATGAGAAGGAAAAACCTCTGGGGGTAATTGCACAATTTGGGGGACAGACACCCTTAAATCTATCGATGCAACTAAAGAAAAATGGGGTCAATATCCTTGGAACAAGCCCAGAAATGATTGACCTGGCAGAGGATCGGGATCAATTCCGTCAAATGATGGATAAGTTAGGGATACCTATGCCGGAATCTGGTATGGCGGTGAATACTGAAGAAGCTCTTACAATAGCCAATAAAATTGGCTATCCGGTTATGGTTCGTCCCTCCTATGTCCTTGGAGGGCGGGGAATGGAGATTGTTCATGATAGCGAAAGTTTAGAATACTATATGAAGGCAGCCGTAGGCGTCACTCCGGATCGCCCCATACTAATTGATCGTTTCCTTCACAATGCTTTGGAATGTGAAGCCGATGCCATTAGTGATGGTAAAGAAGCGTTTGTTCCAGCGATTATGGAGCATATTGAGCTGGCAGGGATTCACTCGGGGGACTCCGCTTGCGTAATACCGTCCATAAGTATTATAGAGGATCACAAAAAGACAATAAAGGATTATACAATCCGTATGGCAAAAGAATTAAAGGTTTGTGGTCTCATGAATATACAATATGCAATCGAAGACGGGGTTGTTTATGTACTAGAAGCAAATCCAAGGGCATCAAGAACAGTGCCTTTAGTTTCAAAGGTATGTGATATCAATATGGTTAAGCTGGCTACAAGGATTATTACCTCGCAATTTACCGGTAAACCTTCCCCGGTTTCTTCTTTGACTGAAAAACAGTTTAAGCATTACGGTGTAAAAGAAGCGGTATTTCCCTTTAATATGTTCCCTGAGGTGGACCCTATTCTCGGTCCGGAGATGCGATCAACGGGTGAGGTACTGGGGATGGCAGAAACCTTTGGAGAAGCTTTCTATAAAGCGGAGGAAGCAGCAGGTGCCAGATTGCCCCTGGAAGGTACGGTTCTGATTAGTGTCAATGACCGGGATAAAGCGGAAGTAGTGGAAGTGGCGCAAGGATTTGCAGATTGTGGATTTAAAATCAAAGCAACCGGTGGTACCTATGACTTGTTAACGAGCAAGCAGATACCAGCTGAAAAAGTATTAAAGATTTATCAGGGTAGACCGAATATCCTGGATGAAATAGTAAATGGCAAGATCGATATTATAGTGAATACGCCGATTGATAAGAAGAGTACCTATGATGATAGTTATATACGCAAAGCTGCCATTAAGGCTAGGATAAGCTATGTCACTACAATAGCAGCAGCAAAGGCTACCATTGCAGGAATTAAGTATATGAAAAACAATCATTTGATAGGAGTGAAATCATTGCAGGAGTTTCACCAAGAAGTTCGCTAACCGATACCCCTTAGTCATATTGCTAGATTCTTAGGAATATATTGAATAGAATCAAGAAATGACCGAAAGGGAAATGAATCATAGGGGAGTGATATTTTGGCTGACTATAAAAGAATGATTTCGTATATGTATCAATATGAGAATGGAATAAAAAGAAAAAATGTTGGATATGCCCGTATCGAAGCAAGAAACGGAAAATGTAAGTTTACACTGCATATGCAGATATTGGGTCAACCGGACAGTATAATTCCAACCTATTTAATTCGCAGGGATGATAAATCGACAGATCTTATCTATCTGGGAGATTCTGTACTAAAAAATCATATGCTGGATAGTAAGCTGTTTGCAAATGAGGCTAATATCAACGAATCCGGTTATGGGCTTTCTGATATCGGCGGTATTATTCTCTTTCTTAATGGGGAGGAGTTTTTTGCTACGGAATGGGATGACCGGCCCATCATTGCAAAAGAGATTATGGAAGCAATGAAACCGAAACCGAAGCAGGAAACGGACAAAAGAAAGATTGTAGATCGGGAAGATCAGAAGGAGCAGGAGAGGGTCGGAGAAACGAAGGAATTAAATAAATTGGATCATGCACTTATGCCAAAGAAGGAGGTCAGCGAAGATAAGAGAGAGAAAGAAGGATCCCTAGAAGAGGTAGATAAAGAATTTAAGCCCACGGATAAATCACAGGATCTATCTGTTGCAGAGGAACTCCTTATACCCAAATATAAACTGCCAAGGGGATGGAAGACTGTTGAAAGAATGGAAGTGAATCCATACGCTTGGTGGAATCAAAAGTCTGAGACATCGATCCGCAAGCTCTACCAGCCTGTAAAAAAGATGCTTCAAAAGGAGACGGATAAAGAAGATACCAAAGAGACTAAAAAAAATGAAAATGAAGGGAACAAAGAAGAACAAACGCTTGTGAATTCCAATATAAACTTAGCAGACAATAAGGCATCGGAAAAAGCAGAAGGGGATCCTGATACGGCAAGGGAAACGGTAAAAAAAATAGAAAGGGATCTTGATAGGGCTGACGTTTCCACAAAGAAAATAGAGAGTAATAAGGGAAGTGAATCAGCAAAGAAGGATAATTCCGAAAGTGGGGGGACAAAGGATCTTGCAAAAGCGATTGCAAATCTCTCTGATAAAGCAGATCAAAGTTTAAAAAAGGAAAAGAAAGATGAAGCAGGTCAGAGTTTAAAAGAGGAAAAGATAAAGGAATCAGGCCAGAATTTAAAACAGGAAAAGAAAATGGAAAAGGCCGAACAAGAAAAAGTAGTAGAAGAAAAAGAAATAGAAAATAAAGTGATTGACAGTGAAATTGGATCAAAAGTAGCTAGTAAAAACCCCAATAATACTGTCTCGCCAAAGCAGGAAGTAAAGAAGCAAAATACTAGCATGGAATCACCGATCGCTGCAAGATTCTTTGAAAAATATCCAAGAATTCGTCCCTTTGAAGATAATGAGGTTACTCTTTGTGTTAAGATTGAGCCAAAGGATATTGGGCTTCTTCCCAAGGAACTCTGGGGATTGAGTAATAATAGTTTCCTTCTTCATGGCTACTATAGTTACCGCCATATTATCTTTGGAAAAATGATGGATCGATATGGAAGTCGCTATATTATTGGAGTACCAGGTACCTATCATAATAAAGAAAAGTTTATTGCAAAAATGTTTGGTTTTGATTGCTTTAAACCAGTGAGAAGACGCGAATTGCGTCAGGGGGATTTTGGATACTGGTATCTCGCGATTTCTTTATAGTTCTAAGGCAACTTATTTCAGAAAATGTTTAACTTGTAGTAAAAGTTGATATAATAGCAAAGGATCGCAATTACCTAATACATATATTAACCCGAAGGATTCAGTAGGGCATATCGTTTATGATCAGACCATACTCCATCTATGTTGGCATAGGAATAGCAGATTCCCTCATAGATAAAATGTAGACGCTCAATCAATTGCAGGGATGCCCTGTTATTTGGCATAATGTAAGCTTCGATTCGGTGCATAGAATAATCAGACCAGATGATATCAATCCCTTTACGAATGCTTTCTAAGGCATAACCTTTATGGGTATATCGCCTACTGAACTTATAGCCAAGGCAGCAGCTCATGTAAGGTGCCCGAAGAAAGTTCTGAAAACAAACAGAACCGATGATTTCATCCGGTTGATCCTTAAGAAATACCCAATATCTTAAGAGCTTTCCTTCTGCCATCTGGTGATATTCAGCAGTAAGGGAAGCTCTTTGATAGGATATGGTATAAAAATTATCAGGCCTTTTAGGTTCCCATGGTTCAAAATGGGTCCGATTTTCATCATAAAAATTAAGAACCGACCATGCTGCTTCTTTTCCTAATACTTTTAATAGAAGTCGGTCCGTTTCACAGGTATATTGCATGAAGTTACCTCCGATCGATCAATCCACACCTCGTAATTGTACTTTGTCTACAAAGGGGGTAAGAAGCTGGACATAATGCATAAGGGTATCCTTGGAATGACTACTTAGGCCAGGCGATATAATTTCGCCGGAATCCCGATAGGACTGCAGGTAGTAAGCCTTAGCTCCTTTAATCCACTGCCCAATTGAGAGGATATCCTGTTCGGTATGATGCTCCTTTACAATGGTGGTCCGAAATTCATATTCGACCGGGGATGATAATAGATAGTTAACACTTTCGTTGATTTTATCCATAGGAAAGTGTTCTAAACCTATGGACAAATTATAGTTTTCCCTGGAATTTTTAATATCCATGGCAACATAATCAATTAGCTGTTTGTTCACTAAGGATTTTAAAATATCAGGATTAGAACCGTTCGTATCCAATTTAACCTTAAGTCCCAAGGATTTAATTCTCTTAATTAGATCAATAAGTTCAGGGTAGATGGTAGGTTCACCTCCGGTAATACAGACACCCTCTAGGATCCCCTTTCGTTTTTCAAAATAGGAAAAAACCTCTTCACTGCTAATTGTGGGAACCGATCCCGGACAAAGGACCAGAGAAGAATTCTGGCAGAAGGGACATCTCATATTACAGCCACCGAGAAAGATGGTGGAGGCCAGATGTTTTGGATAATCCAGTAGAGTGGTCTTATTAAAGCCATGGATCTGCATATTGTCACCTCATTCAGGTTATGATACAATTACTATACCAAAATTATCTAGACTAGTCCAGAAAAAAGGGATGGAAAGCAATGACAACCAACGAGCAATATATGAAGGAAGCATTAAAGCAAGCCAAGAAGGCTTATCGTTTGGGGGAGGTACCAATTGGCTGTGTAATCGTATATCAGGATAAGATTATTGGAAGAGGTTATAATAAAAGAAACACCAAAAAAACCACCCTAGCTCATGCAGAGCTGATAGCAATTGAAAAAGCCAGTAAAGCCATGGGGGATTGGCGTTTAGAAGATTGCGTTATGTATGTTACCTTAGAACCCTGTCAAATGTGTGCCGGGGCAATTGTTCAGGCAAGAATAAAAGAGGTTGTAGTTGGTACTATGAATCCCAAGGCCGGATGTGCTGGCTCCATCCTTAATTTATTACAGATGGAAGAGTTTAATCATCAAGTAGAATTAACTACAGGGGTTATGGAAAAGGAATGCACCGATATATTACAGCTATTTTTTCAGGAGCTAAGAATTAGGAATAAGAAAAGCAAGCTAACCAACGCTATAACTATAGAGGAAGATCAATAGGGATCCCTAAAATTAGTTGGTTTGAAAATGTTAAAAAAGGAAAAGCTTGAGGGTTGACATGGAACAAAAAAAGCTTTATACTTGGCATACAGCTTTTCGCTGGAACTAAATTTGTCATAAAACTTCCGTGCAGCCGGGGAGATAGCGGTGCCCTGTACCTGCAATCCGCTACAGCAGGGGCGATGTTCCGCCTCGGGTGAATTACTGTAAGGCAGCCCTTTATAAGTGATGTTGACGTTTGGGTCTTACGCAACAGAAATTTGTGAACCGTGTCAGGTCAGGAATGAAGCAGCACTAAGCAAAACCTTCTGTGTGCCGTAAGG
>JAAYQP010000024.1 GCA_012519195.1 Clostridiales bacterium
TGGGAGGCAACTAAATATGGTTGCCTTCAATACTTTAAGGAGGAAAAGCATATGGCAAAGCGTGGTAACGGTGAAGGATCAATATATAAGGATAATATTAAAAATAGGTGGGTTGGCCAGTATACTATTTATACAATTCATGGTACAAAGAGAAAAAGTGTTTATGGGACGACAAGAGTGGAAGTTAGGGATAAACTGGCTGATATTCTTAAAGAGATTAATAAAGGAAATGTAATTGACGATACAAGGATTAGCCTTCAGGACTGGATATTAGTATGGATAGATGATTATAAGGCACTATCTCTAAAAAGAAGTTCTGTTGATAATTACAGAAGGTATTATGAATATCATATAAAGGATACCAAGATAGGAAAGATACCTATTAAAAAGCTAACATCTACACAAATCCAGAGATTTATTAATGATAAATATAATTACGGTAGAGTTGATGGTACAGGAGGATTAAGTTCCAGCTCGGTTAAGCACATCTTTAATGTAATATATGGAGCGATGGATCAGGCTTTAAAAAATAATATGATAACCCAAAATCCATGCCATGCAGTGGTGTTAGCTAAAAAGGAGAAAAGAGAGATTTTATTCTTTACTCCTGAGGAAGCTAATAAGTTTCTTGATTCTATAAAGCAAAGTAAATACTATCCATTGTATTCATTAGAATTAGTCACAGGACTTCGCTTAGGGGAAATAATAGCGTTAAGGTGGGAAAATGTTGACTTTGACAAATCGACGATAAGTATTAAGCAAACGGCTGCCATTGTAAGAAAAAAAGATCAGAATAACTCGGGTGTAATACATAGCGAAGTTATATTACAGACTCCAAAGACAAAGAAATCAACAAGGACACTCTATATAGAAGAGGTAATCGTAAATATGCTTCGCAAGCTTCGTAAGGAACAGTTACAAAGAGTTATGGAATGTGGAGATCAATATAATAATAGTGGTTTTGTGTTTACCAATGACTACGGGAATATGATTCATCCACGAAGCGTACAGGATCATTTTAAACGTGCAATAAAGAAAGCAGGGCTACCTAATTTGCATTTTCATTGTTTAAGGCATACTGCTGCATCGATTATGTTATACAATGGAGTGGATATTAAGACAGTACAAGAGATTCTAGGACATGAGGATATTCAGACTACTTTAGATATATATACACATGTATTAGATGAAGCGAAGAGGGAAGGACAGAGAGCGATTTATAACTCAATAATTATTCGTGAAGGATTTAATTATTCAGCACTATAAAAAGGGAGAGGTTATTAAATATCTGCGGATATCATAATTGGTATCCGCATTAATTTAGTCATAACTATAATTTGTTTATAGAATTATGAATGAAGCTGAAAAATATGATGTATCTATAAATACAGTTAAGTCTTGGAAGACCAGATATAAATGGTCTAGGGATAATAAAAAAGGTGTGCACACAAAAAGGAAAAAGGTACGCACACAAAAAGGTGGACAGCCTGGCAATAAGAATGCAGTGGGCAACAAAGGCGGTTCAGCTCAGCCAGTATCTTATGTCCGGAATTAAGAGCTGAACTGTAAGCCTGTCCATTAACCAA
>JAAYQP010000188.1 GCA_012519195.1 Clostridiales bacterium
ACGCCGGAATAAAATGCACAGTTCTCACGAAAGGACTACTTCCAACTGAACTTGCTGAATACTCAAAGGATAATGAATACGGGATAACACTTGTTTCACTTGATGAGGGCTACAGAGAACGCATCGAACCCGGAGCGGCTCCTTATGTTCAGCGATTGGCATCCCTAAGAGTATTGCACGAGTCCGGATTTAAAACATGGGTAAGCATTGAACCATATCCGACGCCTAACATAATAACTCAAGACATAAATAAAATCCTTGAGGCAGTTAGCTTCACGGATAAGCTAATTTTCGGTAGAACTAACTATAGTAAGGAAATTAGTGCATACGCATTACATCGTGCTTTTTATAATGAGCAAGCAGAGAAAGTCATAAATTTTTGTAAGAAAAACCATATTCAATTCCATATTAAAGATGGAACTATTAGCAAGTAATATTATTTAAAAGAGTATACTTTATATGCAATGATTGTATTGATATTATTCTAACTCTGGAATATAATATGATCCAAGACAGAATACATTGGAGGACAATTTATGGATTATATTTCTGCACGTGAGGCAGCACAACAATGGAAAATTTCACAAAGAAGGGTTTCTGTTCTTTGCAGTGAAGGTCGGATCAAAGACGCAGTGATGGTTGGGAACATGTGGATTATACCTTCCGATGCCAAAAAGCCCGAAGATGCAAGAAGCACTCGGAAGAAATCAGAACCACAATCTACACTTCGTCCCTTTTTAAAGTGGGCTGGAGGAAAAGGACAATTACTCTCAGAAATCAGGAAACGTTACATGTCGGCGCTTGATTCAAGTATTACAAAATATGCTGAACCCTTTGTGGGTGGCGGTGCTGTGCTTTTTGATATTATAGGTAAACATGACTTTAAAGAAATTTATATTAGTGATATTAATTCGGAACTTATAAACGCATATAAAGTTATCCGTGACAATGTAGAACAATTAATAGCAGAGCTTTCCGTTATGCAGGAGTCGTTTCTACCCTTGGAATCGGAAGAACGAAAAGTTTTTTATTATAAAGCGAGAGATGAGTATAATGCGATAAAAATAAATGGTAATGCTTCGGAGAATCAAAGGAAAGCCGTTTTAATGATTTTTTTAAACCGAACTTGTTTTAATGGCCTTTACCGAGTAAACAGCAAAGGTTTATACAACGTCCCTATGGGTGATTATAAGAAACCTCTAATTTGTGATAAAGAAAACCTGCTTGCAGTTTCTTCTGCATTAAAAAATGTTGAAATCGTCTGTGGTCAATTTACGGATTCTGAATCTTTTATTGATGAGCATACTTTAGTATATTTTGATCCACCTTACCGCCCTTTGAATGTGACATCGAACTTCACTTCTTATACAGAGACTGCATTTGATGACGAACAGCAAAAGCGGTTAGCTACCTATATTGACCGGCTGGCTTCCAAAGGAGCAAAAATCATTGCAAGTAATTCTGACCCCAAAAATGTTGATCCAAATGATGACTTTTTTGATAGATTATATTCTAAGTATAAGATAGAGAGAGTCGAAGCATCCCGAATGATAAATAGCAAAGCAGAATCCCGAGGGAAAATAAGCGAGATCCTTGTAACTAATTTTTAAAGCTTTTTCCCTAAAATAGCATATTAGATAAGGTTGAATACAACACTGCAGTTCAAACTGCAGTGTGTCTCTCTCTTATCCGGAAAGGAGGTTATGATGTCAATCATTAAGAAATTCACAAATGGAGCTTTTTTGGAATATGATCGGGGGAGTTTTGACGATTGGTGTGTGTATTTTACATCGCCCACAGGGTTACGACGCCCACCGCGAGATACTGATTACTTTCAAACTATTAAAGATATTGCCGCAAAGTATGGAACCAATCGTGTTTATGAAGATTATGTATCCATTTATGATATTACAGGGAAAAAAGTCGAGGAAGACGTACTAAAGCAGATTACTTTGATTGCTAAAACGTATGATGCAGACGACGTACTTAGAGTTGATATATTGCTTTCAATACTGTACATGGCGATGATTGCTGAAGAACGAAAAGCAAACACACGCTTAGGTCGAAGGATAAAACGGCTGGGAATTCACTATCTTCTTTTTGAAGGCGCAAGCATATCCCAAGCAGCAAATTTTATGCGTGGTATGAAATGGCAACAAATAGCCGCACTTTGTGAAGCCCGCGGATTTTAAAGGAGGGGATTATATTGGCAGAATATATAATAAATCGTGTTTTTAGTAATGAAGGCACCCGGAATGAGGTCCGGATGCGCGTTGTAGCAGCATTGGCAGAAGAGGTTGCTGGAACTGGCAGTAACGAACAAGCATCAAGATATACATATTTCGTAGAAACTCTTTCCGACGGAAATCGAAATTTTTTTACGTAGACCGGCTAATCTGCATAATGGATTCGATTTCCTGGTATGTGTGGAAAACTACAATTTTAGTGATGAAGGTAAACCACGGAGTAATTATCCTAAACATACAGACATTATCGAGGATTTGTTCATTAAAAAGGAAATGCAGCCTGTTTTATATAATAGCTTATTTAACGTGATTGAACAGGTGTATCATTGCCATGAAGCTGACTTGGATTCATTACGGGATATAATCTTCGATACTGGTTTCTCAGCTGAGATGATTGTCAAAACACTGAAGTGGCTTTTTATAGAGCAGGACATTAGATATTGGAATTATTCTGGCCGTGATATGCTATGGAGTGGTATTCCACGACCATGATTTAGGAGGATTCACAAAAGTGCAATTGTCTATGCTACCAAAAACAATAAAACCATACCATAAAGAAGAATTAGCCACACTTTTACTTGGAGACTCTTTTAAACTATTACCTAAATTCTCAGCAGGCTCTGTTGATTTGATTTTTGCTGACCCTCCATATTTTCTGAGTAATAATGGGATTACCTGTAGTTCAGGGAAAATGGTCTCTGTCAATAAAGCCAACTGGGACGAAGGAATGTCTGTGTCGGATAAACATTTGTTCAACCGAAGATGGATTAGGCTTTGTAAAAGAGTCTTATCAACTGAAGGGACTATTTGGATATCAGGAACTCTTCATAATATATATTCCGTAGGAATGGCTTTAGAGCAAGAAGGCTTTAAAATTCTCAATAACATTACATGGCAGAAAACAAATCCCCCGCCCAATTTAGCCTGCCGCTGCTTTACTCACTCTACGGAAACGATCTTATGGGCAAAGAAAGCAACAAAGGAGGCGAAACACTCTTTTAATTACCAGCTTATGAAGGAGTTAAATGGTAGCAAGCAAATGAAGGATGTGTGGACTGGTTCTCTCACGAAGGAGAGTGAAAAGAAAAAAGGTAATCATCCGACTCAAAAACCAGAATACCTCCTGGAACGCATTATACTTGCTTCTTCACAAGAGGGAGATCTTGTATTAGACCCTTTTTGTGGTTCTGGCACAACCGGAGTAGTAGCAAAGCGGCTGGGCCGCAAATTCATCGGTATTGATAATGTTGAAGAATATATAGCTTTAACAAAAAAACGTTTGGAGGGTATATAGAATGGCAGTAAACATTTATGGAGGCGGTGCAAATACAAACGCAAACGGGCTAAAGTTCGAACAAGAAACAAGTTTATCTGAAGCGTTAAATGCTGCAGGCTACGTGCTCAAGAGCAATGGCTATGTATATCATAGCAGTTCTTTAGAAAGGCCAATAGCTTTAAGCGCCCCGAAACATAAGCTATATCAGCGTATCTTGAATCCAAGAGGAGTAAAATGGCGTGAGATTATTTCAAAACAGATGCTACCCGATGAAGCATTATTAAACCTGGAGACCAATACAATACATATCATTGAAAAAAAATTTCAGAATTGCTCTGGATCTGTTGATGAAAAATTGCAAACTTGTGGCTTTAAAAAATTGCAATATCAAAGACTATTTGCACCGCTTGTAGTCGGTGTCGAATATTTATATGTATGTAATGACTGGTTTTTAAGAGATGAGTATCGAGATGTACGGGATTACATTGTATCTGTTGGTTGTCATATTTATTTCAATGAGATTCCATTACAAGATTTAGGATTGTGAGGTACATAGATGGCACTTTATAATAGAGGTTCGAATTATATAAAAGGGTACACATTGAAATCCATTGTTGATATCGAGTTGGAATGCGGAATTACCCTTTCCGTTTTTCCAGGCGCACTCAGTCCGAATGATATCCTGTTGAAATATAAGGAGCACCGTGGTACAGGTAGATTTCGTACACCGAAGCACATCCATTGGGTTATTGACCTTATGTTAAAAAGGGAACATAACAAAGCTCTAACTAATGAATTGCTCATGGCTTTTAATTCTCAGTGGGAAAAGACAATTCCTTTAATAAGCCGAGATTATGAAGCTGTTATTAATACTTTATCATTGTCTACAGATAGTGAGCTTCTGGAGAAGTATTCTACTCTGAACTCTTACGGATATTATAATATCGATTTCATTATACATTTGATGGAGTTACTTATGTTGCAAGAAAAAACGAATTATAGTGAGGCTTATATGTTTAAAAATGTAATTAACGAATTGCTATCAGGCAATGATCTTTTTAAGCTTATATCCACGGCCACGCATAACGGAAGATAAGACGATATCATTTGAAATTGTTTTTCGGTCTACGATAGACAATACAGTTGTTTTGTTTTTTAATTTTGCCTCTTGGGTGTTAAAGGAGTTTACAAATGAAACGATATCTTCTTGTAGGTAATGGAATTAACATTCAGCATGGTGGGTATGACTTCTGTAATGCTTCAATTATTCTAAGAACGTTAAATGGGTTTAAAGATCCCAATTTTCCTAAGAGTATAATTATCGACGACCCTATCGAGGCGAAATGCTATATAGGCTATCTGTTTTTAGAGATTCCTCGAATCATCAGGGGTGGCTATGACAGATATGTAACCAGTACAACTGAAAGGGATTCATTGAATGAATTTAAAAGCAAGTATAAGGATAAAAGGACACTTAAAATAACTGATGTTGGATTTGAGGACTACTATCTTATCCACGACTTGTTATGTCATCGAATAAGGATTGTGAACCCCGAGCGATATATGGTTAGGGAAGCCATAAAATGTTGTTTCTTGAATGCGATATATGACAACGGCAAAGTCAATACTCTAAGCGATAAATACTCCACTAAATTAATTGCGTGGCTGAAGGCATTTGACTTCATTTTTACAACAAACTATGATACAAACATCGAAATAGCTACTGGTATTCCGGTTTTCCACCTTCATGGTGATTTTGTTACAAGGCGAGCAATATATGATCCTAACTCTTTCAGAAATCAGCTATCAGATCATCCTTACACAGGCGCGGTTATTGATGAAGACTATGCACATCTTTACTCGACTGCTCTTAC
>JAAYQP010000025.1 GCA_012519195.1 Clostridiales bacterium
AGGTGTCTTTGTAAAAATTAAATCTGCAAGAGCTTTCGCAGTTCCAACATTATTAATAATTACTCCGATATCAGCAGGTAGTTTACCAGCTGGAACCTCCTTACCGATAACCGCTTCAATTAGCTGTCGCTCACCACCTTGTGGATACTTTGTTCCAAGAAGTATTACTTCAATCGGTAGATCACTTTTTAACAATAAGTTACTTAAATGTTCCGCTGCATCTTTTTTATTGTCTTCCATACATATGAACGCTTTTCTAGCACCTGCAGCTTTAAGAAAAAGTTGGATGCCATTCATAATATCATACCCGTATTCCATCATTAATCGATGGTCACAGGTAAGATAGGGTTCACATTCTGCAGCATTTATTAGTACATAGTCAATTGGATTGGTGGTTTCATATTTCACATGGGTAGGAAATCCTGCACCACCCATACCGATGAGTCCACCCTCTTTCATTGAGGTTATGATATCTTCCTTGGTATAGGAAGAGATATCTATGAACCCTTTATGATGGCTCGGAATACTCTTTGCTTCATCCTCTTCCATCTGCTGTTCACTCATTGTCTCCGCCTGAATAATTACGTATTGCTCCTCATTATCCTGGGGATCTTTCATTGTCATAATATCCATTACTGTTCCGCTGATACTTGCATGGATGTTGGCAGAGCCAAATCGGGTAGGTATCCCGATTAATTGACCTTTTGTAACCTTATCACCCTTCTGCACGGTAATCTGGCATCCACTGCCCGCAGACTGTTTCATGGATATCCAGACAGCCTTGGGAGAATATACGCGAATCGGAATATCTTTACTTAATTCCTTATCAGTACCATCTGTGGGATGAATTCCGCCATGAAAACCAGCTATGGAAGAATACTTCATTCGATACCATCCTTTCGGTATATGTTAATATTTTGACATGAATTAGCATACCTTTGTAAATTTTGACGCTAAATGTACGTCAAAATAATAATACTTACAGAACCAATTGTCAAGAGAAAGCTCGTAATATGGTAATATATAATCCTAAATTTTGAAGAAACGATCAATTTATTCTCCTTGACAGTAAACCTACTCTTATTTAAAATATTACCATTGTACTTCGATCAACGAACAGATGCCATCATCTGTATAGGAAAGGAACATTCTATGAAACATAAATATCAAAATTATTTCTACTTACCATTGCTTTGTTCTATGCTAATCACGACATTGCTACTGATAGTTCTATTATTTACCGGATGTAGTAATTTTAATACAAATAATGCAAATACCTCAGATCAACCTGCCTATATAACGAAATCCTCTTTTCTCTTGGATACCTTTGTAACCATCCAAATCTATGATAAACAAGAGGAAGCGATATTAGAAGGTAGCATGGATGTAATCAGGAAGTATGAGAAGATCTATAGCCGAACGGACGAGGACAGTGAATTGTATCAGTTAAATCATGGTGCGCTAGCTAGTAAGGGTCAACAAGTGTCAGAGGAATTGGCTGATCTATTAAAGTATAGTATGAAATACAGTAATTTATCGGAAGGAGCCTTTGATTTATCCATAGCACCGGTTTCCTCCCTATGGAATTTCAAAGCTTCTAATCCTGTGCTTCCGTCGGAAGAAAGTATCAAAGAGGCTCTATCCTATGTTAATTATAAAGACATAAAAATAGAAGGTAATAAGATTACTTTTGCCAAGGAAGGGATGGCAATCGATCTAGGGGCGATTGCAAAAGGATATATCGCCGACAGAGTTAAGGACTACTTACTTGGGGAAGGCGTAAAAAGTGCTATGATTAATCTCGGTGGTAATGTTTTATGCGTTGGCAATAAGCCAGATGGGTCTCCATTTAATGTTGGTATACAGATGCCATATGCTGATCGGAATGAAACAATAGCGGTTATGGAGATCTCGGATCTTTCGGTAGTGTCCTCCGGTATCTATGAACGATATTTTTCCTTGGATGGAGTATCCTACCATCACATCTTAAATCCGAAAACCGGTTACCCCTATGATAGTAACTTAATCTCTGTGACAATCATATCACCCTACTCCGTGGACGGCGATGGCCTTAGTACATCGGCCTTTGCCCTCGGTCTGGAAAAGGGCATGGATCTAATCGAAAGTATCCCGAATACCTATGCTATATTTATTACAGATGATTACAAGTTACATTATACAAAAGGCTTTAAGGAAGCAATTAAGGTCATTGTTAGTAAGTAAAAATAGGCTGTATGAAACGCGACTAAATTCTAATTACGGGATTTAGACAAAATGCGTTACCATACAGCCTTTCCTATTAACCTCTATAATTATCTCACTATAACTTCTCTTTTCTCTATATAAGATAAATTCTATTCTTTTTCAAGAACATCTGCTATCGGATCAATCCAACTTCCTTCGAAAAGTTCTACCATTCCCTTATCACAAGCAGCCGATAACTTTGGATCGATCGGAAGCTTAGCGATCGCCTCGATCTGATGTTCCTTGGCAATCTTTTCTATATTACTTTCCCCGAATATTGGGTGTTCTTTCTCACAATCAGGACATTTAAAATATGACATATTCTCCACCAAACCAAGAATTGGTACATTCATCATCTTGGCCATATTCACTGCTTTTTCTACAATCATAGAAACCAATTCCTGGGGAGATGTTACAATGATAATACCGTCTACCGGAAGAGATTGGAATACGGTAAGTGGTACATCGCCAGTTCCAGGTGGCATGTCAACAAACATAAAATCCACATCATTCCAGATGACATCGGACCAAAATTGTTTGACTGTACCGGCAATAATTGGTCCTCTCCATACAACGGGATCTGTTTCATTTTTAAGAAGCAGATTTACTGACATGATATCAATACCAGTTTTACTTCTAACCGGAAAAATTCCATTTTCCGTACCCATCGCTTTTTGCTTTATCCCAAATGCCTTTGGAATGGATGGTCCTGTAATATCAGCATCTAGAATAGCACTCTGATATCCTCTACGCTGCATGGAAACGGCAAGTAATGAAGTAACTAGGGATTTACCTACGCCTCCCTTACCGCTTACAATGCCGATTACCTTTCTTATATTACTCAATTCATTGGGAGAAACAGTAAAATCATTCGTTTCCTTCCGGTCCCCACAATTTAAATTACAGCTATTGCAATCGTTATTACATTCACTCATTTTGATCTCTCCTTATGTAGCTTTACCTTTATCCGATCATGAACAAAAATCAGATTCATGATATTATTTATCAATTGCCTATTTATTATACTCCTTTCCTTCCTCTGTGTAAACCTTTCATTTCTAGCAGAAACTCTTAGCTTTCTGTAGAACAACCGCCCATCTTCCCGAATATGATGGTATATAGCATAAGGAAAGGAGATGATTTTATGTTTTTACTACTACAGACGGATTATTTGATTCCTATGTTTAGGTCCTCATTAGCGATCATGGGACTTTTTGCTGGATATAAATTATTGCTTATACCATTTGGTTTTCTTTTTCTCATCTTACTAGTTCTCTTCTTTCGAAGATGCAGAAAGATGAAGAGAAAAAAACAACAGATTGCTATCCCTCCGGTTACCCAAATCATAGGTTCCGATTCGGAACAACTAGAAGAGCTGAATAAGGATTTGGCGCCCTTTGGTTTTAAATATGAACCTTATCAAGATATCTTCTATTCTCTATTAAATAGTTGGCAAAGGGATTTTGGATATTGCAGACTTTATGACGAAGCAACCGCTCCCTTAAGCATGATTATAGATTGCGAACCGATAAGATTTGAATATGCCGGAAAGAGATGGATGATTGAATTCTGGAAAGGCCAGTACGGTATGACTACAGGAGGCGAAGTTGGGATTTATTATACCGATGGTCCGGAACTCAATATCCCTGGTGTTTTTAACGGAACCTTCTATTATTGTGTGAAAGACGAGGATCGGATTAATATGTCCTTTGCCCTGCGTAAAAATGGGAATTTACTATTTACCAGACATGGCTACCATTGGTGGTTGACCGGGTTTAAATTGGGTGAGTTCTCCCATCCTGAGGAGCTTACGTTGGATATTATGTTAGATCTATACGATAAGGAAATGGTAAATGCCTTTGTGGATGCTCTGAAGAAGGTAGGTTATAAGGAGAATGAATTTGCGGTTCATGGAAGAAGGGTTTATGTCCATTTTGGAAAGCCCCATACACCGCAACCATTGACCAGAACCTCATTTACAGAATTTATTATGCAAAAGAATAATGAAAACTTATGTAGAATGTATGCCCATATGACGGCAGATTATACGGATACCTTAGATAAGATTGAAATTATCCGTCAAAATTCTCCAGACATGTACAATCAAATTCTTAATATAGGTAAATCGAAGGGAGTTTTTGAGTCCTTTAAGAAAATCAAAGGTTTTTTATCGAATAAAGAGATAAATGGAAAGGAATGATCATATGTCAGCTTCAAAACGTTTATCTCGGGCATATAATAATGCCATGGTAATTCCATTCGATGAAACCTCCCGCTTTATCATTATGAGCGATTGTCATAGAGGGGATGGAAGCTGGGGTGATGATTTTTCCAACAATCAAAATTTATTCTTTGCTGCTCTTACTTACTATTATGAAAATGGCTTTACCTACATTGAACTGGGAGACGGAGATGAATTATGGGAGAATCGAAACATTGAAACAATCATTGATGTTCACAGCGATGCCTTCTGGCTAATGTCTAAATTCTATGAAGAGTGCAGGCTTTTTATGATCTATGGAAACCATGACATTGTAAAACGGGATCCCAAATATTCTCAAACGAGATGCCATAGCTTTTTTTGTGATAGTGAGAATGCAGAAATACCACTGTTTCCTGGAATTGAAATCCCTGAAGCAATTATCTTAAAATATCGTTATTCCGATGATAAAATATTTCTTACCCATGGCCATCAGGCCGACTGCCTTAACAGTACCTTCTGGAGATTGTCCAGATTTTTAGTAAGGTACCTATGGAGACCCTTGCAGCTTACTGGGGTAAGAGACCCAACCAGTGCTTCTAAAAATAATAAGCGTAAAAATAAAATTGAAAAAAGACTGATGCATTGGGCTAAGGTAAATAACCAGATGTTGATCGCTGGTCATACCCACCGTTCCGTATTTCCCGAGGTAGGAGAATCCCTATATTTTAATGATGGAAGTTGTGTTCATCCTAGATGCATAACTGGAATTGAAATTGTCAATGGTACTATTTCCTTAGTTAAATGGGCTGTTATGACAGCACCCAATCGAACTCTCTATGTAGGACGGGAGTTCCTGGAATACCCTGTCAGGTTAAGTGAATACTTCAGATCAACGACTAAAAACTAACCACTCGTCCTATGTTTTCTTATGAATATAAACTAAGGTTTCGGCTTTCGCATAACAAAAAAGTTTTGCGAAAGCCTTTTGGCAATAAATTGTAGCCATAGCTACTACAAAATTCAGGTAAATTTGTTAGTATAAAAAGGTATAAATTCTAAAAATTTATACATAATATATCTGGAATGTACATTACCCGGAAAGGAGAATGTTTATGAAAGCATACGTGGATCAAGATGGCTGCATTAGCTGCGGACTTTGTGTTGATCTCTGTCCTGAGGTCTTTCAATTTAACGAAAATGAAGTATCAGAAGCTATTGAAGGCGATATTCCTGAGGATTGCATAGAACGTGCTGAAGAAGCACGGGATGGTTGTCCTACCAGTGTTATTGATCTCACCGAATAAGTTGTGACACACCAGACGAACTTTATAACTTATCACCAAATGAAATATGTCTTTTCCGACAAAAATAAAGATGGTTACTACATTAAGTCAATTTACTGAAATGCTATGGTAAATACACTTAAAGTAGTAGCCTCTTTTTATTCAAAAATTGCTATAATATTTTTACATGAATTGCGAATATTATGGCTATCCGTTTTGCCTCAGAAATCCATTTATTTTAATTTAAGCGATATCAATAATGTACCATTCTTTCCGGTATAGTTACGCTTAAAAAAACATAAAATGTTACAAGTTACTAATTATAGGGAAGTTGTATAAATGTTACGTAAATCAAAAGCATTTCATATTGTCCTGTGCGAACTTATTGTATTGTTCTTAATCTCCTCTTTTTTCATCAAGCAGGGTCTTGATATGGAGGCAGCCTTCTATCATTCCATGTATGATTCAGAGAAGAAATTTATTAAATGGGTAAGTTTTGATGTCTCTCATAAAGCTTTGGATAAGGCTTATCAATATGACGTCAATTCACAATCTGAAGAGGTAAAGCTAAATTGGATTGAATTATTAGCCTATCTTGGTGCGAAATATGGAGGAGATTTTTCACGATATAAAGAAAAACATATGACCGAGCTAGTGAATCTTCTTACCAGTAAGGAAGAAACCATGGAATCTCTAACCAAGGACATGAAATATTATGATTACTATTTAGAAGCATATACCGCAGTTCTTGGAGGTATGGTGGGAGAATATAAAATTGAGGTACCTGACGAAAGTGCTCCTGGGGGGAAACGATGGGAGAAAAAATATGGTTTGAAAGCATTCTTGCCAATTGCAAAATATTATCCCTACAGTCATTTCGATGATTTTGGCGTCTCCAGAAGTTATGGTTATAAAAGGAAGCATTTAGGCCATGACATGATGGGCCAAGTTGGAACCCCGATCATTGCTGTCGAATCCGGCTATGTGGAAGCCCTTGGTTGGAATCAGTATGGGGGATGGAGAATAGGAATTCGTAGTTTCGATAAAAAGCGATACTATTATTATGCCCATTTAAGAAAGAATTTTCCCTATAATAAATCCCTAGAGATTGGTAGTATTGTTCAAGCAGGGGATGTGATCGGTTATATGGGCAGAACAGGATATAGTAGCAAGGAAAATTCCAATAATATACGAACCCCCCATCTACATTTTGGTATTCAATTAATATTCGATGAATCCCAGAAGGAAGGTGTAAATGAAATTTGGATTGATTGCTATGATTTAATACTCTTTCTGTACAAGAATCGTTGCGAAACTGTTAAAGATCCAGAAACAAAGGAATATCATAGGGTATACCAATTTATTGATCCCGTCGCAGAACATTACATCAACCATTCAAAATATAAATACGATGACGATGAATTTGAGATACATATCTATGAATAAAAATCAAAAAATTGTAGTTAATATGGTGATATATAAAGCATTTTACTTGGATATATAATTTATGCATATCATAGATAACACAATAATGCTAGGAAGTTTTATCATGGTGCCTTAAGCTCTCCTTTTGGGCAATAAATGTGATGCTCCAATACCTTATATCCCAAAGGGGAGGTTGAAGCCAGGATAAAACTTCCTAGCATATTTTTATATTTTTATCTTAATACTGCTTTTTAATTTTCTTACCTTTTATTAAGCATAATAGTCCCAATAAAATTGGTATTGCATACTGAAAAATGAGATTTATATAAAGGATAACATTTTGATATAAGAATTCAAACTCAAACTGTGTTTTACTTACATAAAAGGTTAAGTAATATATTATTGTTATTAACGGAGCATAAAGGAAACTTTTTTCTTTTAATTGGAATAACCATTCAAGGCATCGTATGGTAAGTATTGTAAAAATACAGATAGCAATAAAATCTGATAAGGTGCAGATCAGGGTTACAATGACTTCAAAACGTTCTAAAATATTAAAAAACGAAATACTTTTTACCGTGATGTAGAATGGAAATGGTAGATTTGCTGTTAAGGATGCTCCGGTGATTCCTATCGTGAATAAAGTTATAAAAAAATTAAGAAGAATGAAAATAAGTACCCCAATCCATACTCTCCTCTTTTGTTTCGTCGTAATTGATATCCCTAATTTATCCGCTAAAAATAGGACGATAATGATATTTCCTCCTACCGCTAAGATACTCTTTGAGGCTCGTACTGTATCCATCAGATGTATTGTGGAAACTGGAAGTAGGTAATCCGGCCTTACTTTCGGTAATGCACATAGAAATAAAATAATAAAAAGAACTAAAATTGTGCCTAAGGTAAATTCAGAAAACCGAAAAACAGTTTTGATACCACGAAGCAAGGCATAGCTTACCAGTACGATCAAGGTAATTAGAAAAAAGTTTGATCTGGTCTGAGGCATTAAAGTAAATTGTAGGGTATGGGAATAAATATTTATCTTAGCTACTAATGATAACATTATCCATAGCAAATATCCTAGAATGATAATTTTCGTAAAGAAAGTTCCGGCAAGCTGTAACATTATCTCATAAAGATTAAAACCTGGAAACGCTTTTAATAGACCTAGGACGATTGCTGTAATTAGAATCATTGCTATAGCAGACCAGAATGGGCTAATATATGCACTTCTGCCTGCTTCACTTGCCAAGGCTCTTGGAAGTTGCCGAATAATGGGTGATATCGAGATAAATACAAACATATATGCAATTTGTCGAAGCGATAACTCTTTATTCAATCCAATCACCTCATTTCATGTATTTTTCCAAAAGCATAGCAATACTAGGAAAATAGGGATTCAAAATAGTAACAATTCCTAAGGCAAGTCCTATCACGGAAAGAAAAAGAAATAGAAACAGATTTCTTTTTGCACTTAATAGCTGATCTTTATTCTTTATCAATGTATAGATTATTGAAATTGCAAACAGATAGATCATTTAACAAACCTCTCATTCTTAACCAATAAATTTCCATTCCAATCGTATCCTAGAATAAAGGATTTTGTAATTTTCGAATGAAAAACATATTTATATTTTATATCCGAGATACTTTCCGCAAAGGAAGATTTAAAATCCTGCCATTGTACAATATTTTGTTTTTCAATCATTCGAGCAATCTGAAATACATCCAATCCTGTTGCTTTGGAATAACTTATAGCTAAATCAAGGATATTGCGTAAATACTTATTCTGTTCCTGGGTCAACAGCTCTAGTTGTTCCGAATTAAATATATTCTCCTCTGTGTTCACTTCCTTGATCATAGACTCAAAATCCACCTGGATGATAATCTCAATATTGTTATCCTTTAACTTTGTCTTTAACTTGGTATCAGAGTAAGAAATTAGTAAACCTACCTGATCATTGATATAGATTGGATAGTTTCGAATAATATTTTTAATGAAATTTATACCAGTGGAGGTATCCTCATCCAAATAATCTTTCAATTTATATTGATCAAATACTGCATAGCCAGGTGTTAGAAAGCTTGATTCCTCTGGTATTAGATAGGGAATCAGAATACTGGAATAGGTTTGTTTCATTTCGTTCGTCAGATTGACCAAAGTATTATCATTTCTTGTTATCATTTCCTCCTGCTTTTGGCGGATCGCCTCCAAATCCTCATGGATCTTTTGCTTATTCTCTATCCCCTGCTCAATAAAGTCGGATGCTGGCGTATCCTTGGTTATGAAAAAGAGAGCATCCATCTTAATTGTCTCATCTCTAGAGAGAAAATCCAGGCACAGATTTATTCCATTCTCTGCTGCTCCATCACCAATCAGGAAATAACCGGTATGCCCTAGGGAAATGGATTTTGTTGCCTTACTTTTCAGATTTTCATAGGCTTCATAGGGAGTCTTCCCCTTACCCTTTGTTACTTCTTCTTCAGGAGCTCCCCCCTCAGGATCGGAACCACCGGATGCATTGAATAATGCACTCAGGGTATATTCATTTCCATCGTAGTCAATTCCCAGAACCCGTATTAAATTAATTTCATCAATTTCCCTACGACTCATATCATGGGTACAGCCACAAAGAATCATGGTAAGGATAAATAAAAACAGGAATCGGTAAGCAGTTGTAACTTTTATCATAAGCTTAATTTTCATAGCAACTCCCTTTTTATAATATTCTCATTCTTTTCTAAACTATTTTTGCTTTATACGGTTTTCTGGCGCAATCTTTTTTGAACGCTTTGTAAAGTATTTAATTGGAAATCGGAATAAGGTATCCTTATGGTTTGACGTTTCAACATCAACAAAAGGTGACATATAGGCAACCCCATAATTATCCAAGCTACATAAATGGGTAATTAATAGGATAAGCCCTGCTGTTAATCCGAAAAAACCTGCTACTGCTGCTAGAACTGCCATAACAAATCGGGTTACCCGAATACCGCTGCTTAAATCCTGGTTGGGAAGGATAAAGCCTGCGATACCAGCCAAGGCCACAATAACCACAACCGTGGGTGATACAATTTTTGCTTCCACAGCGGATTGTCCCACTACAAGACCACCTAGAATGGACATGGCTGTTCCTACCGTCTTAGGTAATCGAAGGCCAGCTTCTATCAAGATCTCAAAGGCTATCAATAATCCCAGCACCTCTGACGCAGAGGAAAAAGGAACATTTTGCTTGGCCTGCTGGATGGACAAGGCAATCTCCACAGGCAGCATCTGATTTTGATAGGTTGTTGCAGCGATATAGAAAGCCGGTAAAAACAGAGTCAGAATCAAGGCAATATAGCGAATAATTCTTAAGGAAGAACTAATGAAATAATGATTCGCATAATCCTCCGGTGATTGCATCAACATTGGTAGTTGGCAGGGAAGAATATAAACAAATGGAATTCCATCGACCACCACTGCTACTCTTCCATCCGTTAGATTGGCAGAAACACGATCCGGTCTTTGTGTATACATAATTTGCGGAAAGATACTTTTTCGATTATCAATTAAATATTCTTCTATGAAAGCCGGTGTCGATATATTATCAATATCCATATTATTAATCGTATCTCGGATGCGATTGACTGTATCCATTTCAGCAACATTACTTAAATACACTAATGCAATATCTGTTTTAGAATGTTTCCCAGCATTTAACTGTTCAATTACAAGGTATTCGGAGCGAACCCTTCTTCGTATTAGAACCGTATTGGTTCTCATTACCTCAATAAAGGAATCCTTTGCCCCCTTCATAACTCCTTCGTCCGAGGGTTCCGATACGGATCGTTTATCAAAGGTTCTGACATCGAAAATCAGAGCTTTTTGTTCCTGATCAAATACCAGTGCCGCCATACCACTTAAAATATAGCGAAGGGTTTTCTCATAATCAATTTCTTCTATCGCAAAGGCATGGAAAGCTCCTCCTTCAAGGAGATAATCCATTACTTCTCTTTCCGTTTTTAATTTCTTTAGATTCTCATCTGAAGTCAAGGGATAAAGTATGGTCTTGTCCAACATAAGCGTGTTCATTAGACCATCCACGCCAAAAAGGTGTACTGTTATTCCTGCATGTCCAACATTAAATGGGCGCTTTACAATATCCCCACTATTTTTAAATAATTCTTTAAGATTAGCAGAATTAATAATTTTCTCCATATCCTACCTTCTTTCCTAATCCATATCCATACCCTATATTTTCCCTTTTAATCCTTTAAATATGCATCGAAAATAAGAATAAAAAAAGTCTGCTACAAAGGCATGGAACTAGCCTTCAGTAACAGACTTATAGCAAGAGATTGAAGAAAGAATATATCATAGGACCCTCAATCCTAGGTCTTACATGATTGTCATGATTTTAAATATTATGTACGATTAATTAATTTTAGAAGTAATCTTCTATCATATCATTGATATGTATTGGTAACACTGCTCCCTTAGCCATTCGATAGAGAAAGTCTTCTGCTTCCCCCTCATCATCGGTAATATTCTCTACCAAGCAATAATTTAACGGAGCCTCTAAGTTACTATTTTCCTTATAGCACTCTAAACCGTAATGCGTGTTATGAAAAAATAAATGATAAACGATTTGGGCATTATCCGTTTTAATCTTTGTGATTTTTGATCTTAAACTCTGCCGCAACAAGTATAGCCACCCCTATTCTTATTTTATTGTAAATGCCATAAACAAATTTCATAATAAAATTTGTTAGATAGCTATAGTATATCATAGTTTAATTTCTGGCTAAATAGAATTTC
>JAAYQP010000189.1 GCA_012519195.1 Clostridiales bacterium
GTTTCATTGTCTTTTACGATAACATTTGACATAGTCTCACACCTAACCTCCCTCCAGTTGTGTATTGTGCTTACAACTGTTTGGGTCTTATTTGAATAGCACTAAATAGATTATAGCATATTTTTCATTTTCGTCAACAGTTTTCTGTTTTGTCTAAATGATTTGACAGCTACTTAATCTGCTCTGCTAGCACTTCTTTCGCCTTGGTAATTGCTGCATCAATGCCTTCCGCTGATTTACCGCCGGCCTGTGCCATATTCGGACGTCCGCCGCCACCGCCACCAACTAGGGTAGCCAATTGCTTCACTAGGTTACCAGCATGAGCACCTTGATTCATGGCACCATCGGTTGCCATGGCAAGTAGGCTTACTTTATCTGGTGCTGTAGAAGAAGCCAATACAATAACACCTTCTCCTAATTTTTCTTTCAGCTGATCTCCTAGATTACGGAGACCGTTCATATCTAGTTCAGGAACCTTAGCAGCAAGGAGTTTAACCCCTTTTACTTCCTCAACTTGGTTCATTACATCACCTAAGGAATTCTTAGCTAATTTACTCTTTAGGCTTTCATTCTCTGCTTTCAGAGCTTTGATTTCTTCTAAATAGCTTTCAATCTTAGCAGTTAAAGAACTTGGCTCTGCTTTCGCAGCTCTAGCAGCATTGTGAAGTTCCTCTTCCAGTTCTTTATAATATGCAAATACACCCTTGCCCGTTAATGCTTCTATTCTTCGAACACCTGCTGCAATACCAGTCTCTGATACGATCTTAAAGGCAGTAATGGCAGAGGTATTCCTTACATGGGTACCACCGCAAAGTTCTTTGCTACAATCACCCATGATAACTACACGAACATCATCGGCGTATTTTTCACCAAAAAGAGCCATTGCTCCTTCTTTCTTAGCATCCTCAATATTCATAATCTTTGTATTCACAGGAAGATTAGCTGCAATCTGCTCATTAACCATTGCCTCAACACCTTGAATCTCTTCTGGTGTCAATGCTGAGAAATGGGTAAAGTCAAAACGAAGACGATCTTCACTTACATAGGAACCTGCCTGTTCTACATGGCTACCCAATATAGTTCTTAGTGCTTTTTGTAACAAGTGGGTTGCACTATGATTCTTGGCGGTATTATCTCTCTGTGTAACATTCACCTGTAGAGTAACCTGATCTTTCACACGGAAGATACCTTTGGTCACAGTTCCAACATGGCCAATTTTGCCTCCTTGAAGTTTAATCGTATCCTCTACTTCAAATTCAGCATCCGCTGTTTTAATGATACCGGTATCGGCTACCTGCCCACCACTGGTAGCATAAAATGGAGTATCTTGTACAAGGATGGTTCCTTTTTGCCCTGCAAGGAGCTCTTCCACTAACTCGGTTTCCGTTGTTAATACGGTAATCTCTGAATCATAGGATAGATGATCATAACCAACAAAATTGGAGGTGATTGCAGGATCGATCTGCTGGTATACGGTTTCTTCAGCACCCATATAATTGGTTGTACCACGAGCACTTCTTGCAGTAACTCTTTGTACTTCCATTGCATCTTTAAAGCCTTGTTCATCTATTTCAAAGCCTTTTTCTTCCAGGATTTCCTTAGTTAAATCGATTGGGAAACCATAGGTGTCATAGAGTTTAAATGCATTTTCACCAGAGAGGACTTTCTCTCCTTTTTCAGCCATCTCTTCTTCCATTTCGGAAAGGATATTCAACCCTTGATCAATGGTTTTATTAAATTTATCTTCTTCGATGGTAAGAAGCTTCAGAATATATTCTTTCTTTTCTTCTAATTCTGGATAACCATCCTTCGATTCCTCTATAACTGTCTTTGAAAGTTCTGCAAGAAAACTTTCTTTAACGCCAAGTAACCTACCATGTCTAGCAGCACGGCGAAGTAATCTACGGAATACATATCCTCTACCCTCATTGGATGGAATTATACCATCCGAAGCCATAAAGGTAACGGAACGAATATGATCAGTAATTAAACGAATGGACACATCTGTCTTAGGATCAGACTGGTAAGTAACATTCGCAATTTGGCATACCTTATCACGGATCGCTCTCATGGTATCGATATCAAAAATTGAGCTTACATCTTGTACTACGGTTGCAAGACGCTCGAGACCCATACCGGTATCAATATTCTTCTTCTCAAGTTCTGTATAGTTACCTTTTCCATCACCATTAAACTGGGTAAATACATTATTCCAAACTTCGATAAATCGATCGCATTCACAACCAACATGGCAGTCCGATTGTCCACAACCATATTTTTCACCACGATCATAATAAATCTCTGAACATGGACCACAAGGACCAGCCCCATGCTCCCAGAAGTTATCTTCCTTACCCATACGGTAGATGCGGTCAGCAGGGATGCCGATCTCTTTATTCCATATTTCAAATGCCTCATCATCCTCTTCATAAACGGATGGATAGAGACGATTCTTATCCAGTCCAACCACTTCTGTTAAGAACTCCCAAGACCAAGCAATTGCTTCCTTCTTGAAATAATCTCCAAAGGAGAAATTACCAAGCATTTCAAAGAAAGTACCATGTCTTGCAGTTTTACCGACATTCTCAATGTCACCGGTACGAATACATTTTTGACAGGTAGCTACCCGATTCCTTGGTGGTATCTCCTGCCCTGTAAAAAATGGCTTAAGTGGTGCCATTCCTGAGTTAATAAGTAATAAACTATTATCATTATGCGGTATTAATGAAAAACTTTTTAATACCAAATGTCCTTTACTTTCAAAGAAATCAAGAAACATTTTTCTTAGTTCATTAACGCCATAGTTTTGCACTTTGTTTTGCCTCCATTATTCATAAGTTTAATCATGACAAGGGAATTCCAATTGAATTCCTCTTGTATTGTATACGACAAGGTCTCTTACTTGTCAATTCGTCAGTTTTATTTTCTATGGGCCAATTCATTGGTGATGTCATTCCAATCAAGACCACATTCTACCATTAAAACCATCAGGTGATAAAGATAATCCGCAATTTCATAACGAAGTTCTTCCATCCCCGGATTCTTAGCAGCGATGGTTATCTCCGTTGCTTCCTCTCCGCATTTTTTCAGTATTTTATCGATACCCTGATCGAAAAGGTAATTGGTATAGGAACCATCCTTTGGATTCTTTTTGCGATCCAGAATAATATCATAAACATCCTGAAATACATGGAGGGGATCCTCTTTATGATATTCCTTCTTCATTAGTTCGGTAAAGAAACAACTTTGATTACCAGTATGGCAGGCTGGTCCAATCTGCAATACCTTAGCAAGGATAGTATCCTTATCGCAGTCGATCAACAACTCTTTTACATATTGGAAATGACCCGAAGTCTCTCCCTTCAGCCATAGGGTCTGGCGGCTTCTTGAATAATATGTCATTTTTCCGCCAGCAATAGTCTTATTATAAGCCTCTTCATTCATATAAGCAAGCATTAAAACTTCATCCGATTTATAATCCTGAACGATTACTGGTATCAGATGATTGGCATCCACCTTAAAATCAGAAAACTTTAAAGTCGTTTCAAAGGTATTGACATCTACCCCATTTTCTTTCAGGGCGTACTTAATTTTCATAATATCTTTCTCTTCAAATAAGTTCGATGTTAGACCTATTACCTTTTCTCTTTTCAAAAGAGGCATAAGATCGTCTGAGATGAAATCATCTCTCAGAATAAACTGTAAAGAAGAAGCTCTGGCACTCTCTATAATAGAATGTGTAAGTTCTTCAGCATTTATCAATACCTTAGTAACACCAGAGTTCACTAAAGGAGAAAACATTTCTAAAGAAACATTTTCTGAAGAATTTTCTTCAGATGTAATATTTTCTTTCCCACTTATATCTAAAATGTTAGGAAGCGTCATCTCTATAATTATTTTATCTTTACCAAATCGTTTTATCGCTTCCTTAAGTAATTGCTTATCTTCTAACAGTGTATAGGGGATTAAAACCGCAGCTGCACCTGTATAGAAAGCCTTTTTAACATCCTCAAAACGTTTACAATAGGTTCCTATAATAAATGGTATATCTACCTCTTTTGCCAGTAATTTTGCGAGTGATAGGAACTCGTCTCTGGTTTTTTCATCCTTTGCATAATTTATAATGATTAGTTCGTCGGCTCCGCTATAAGAATAATGCCTTGCCAGATTAAGAATATCACTTGCAATTTTGCCTTCTGCATCTAGGTAGGGTATCAATTTTTTATATGTCATAGGATCAACCTCCTGCGCTTTCAAACATAGTAACGGCCTTTTTAAGATCAATTCGATTCTCATAGAGTGCCTTACCAATGATAGCGCCGTATGCACCAATCTCCTGAAGCATTTCCAAATCTTTTAATGAGGAAATCCCACCAGATGCGATAATCTGCATTCCCGTCACTTCTACCATTTCTCTAGTATGGTCAATATTTGGCCCTTGTAACATTCCGTCCTTTGAAATATCGGTATATACGATTGTTTTTATCCCGTATTGTTTCATATCCATAGCCAAGGATACCGCATGATAGCTACTGATTTTCTCCCAGCCTTCAATCGCTACCATACCATCCCTTGCATCGATTCCTATGACAATACGTTCTGCACCGAAGATTGCTACCGCTTCTTTGATAAATGCTGGATCCTTTACTGCCTTAGTACCAATAATAATCCTGTCAATACCAAGGGCTAGCTTATTATCAATATCTTTGATCGTGCGGATTCCTCCACCTACCTGGATCGGTATATTAATCTGGGCAGCTATGGTCTTAATAACCTCATCATTCACAGAATATCCCACTAGGGCACCATCAAGATCAACAATATGGATAAAGGAAGCTCCATCCGCTTCCCATTGTTTTGCTACACTCAGTGGATTATTGGAGTACACATAGGCATCCTGAAAATTGCCTTGTCTTAATCTAACGCATTGTCCATCTTTTATATCGATTGCCGGAAATAACTTCATCTTATCATGCCTTTCTTAACGTATATGCAATATATATTTATATTGATTACCATTTACTATTCTTACTAGTTATATAAATTAATCGATCGAACCTTTGGTAGATAAAACCCCTTGAACTCTCCCATCAAAACGACAAGCTATATCAAGAGCCTTAGCAAAGGCCTTAAAGGTTGCTTCAATGATATGATGGTTATTGCTTCCGTTCAGCTTTTTGATATGTAGATTCATGCCAGAGGAATAGGTTAAAGCATAGAAAAACTCTTTAACCATCTCTGTATCCATATAACCAACTTTATCTACCGTAAATTCTTCATCAAAAACTAGATATGGGCGTCCGGAAAGATCAATGGCACAGAGAACTAAAGTCTCATCCATAGGTAAAATACAGGAGCCATAGCGGGTGATTCCCTTCTTATCCCCTAGAGCACTTTTGATTGCTTGTCCTAATACAATACCGGTGTCTTCAATAGTATGATGGGAATCAACATATAAATCACCTTTCACAGATAACTTCATATCAAAGAAACCATGACGGCAAAAACTATCTAGCATATGATTAAAGAAACCAATGCCAGTTTCAATCTGTGAGTTTCCATTACCGTCAATGGTTAACTCAAGATGAATATCCGTTTCTTTCGTTGTTCGGTTAATTACAGCCTTTCTTCTGTCCATTGAATCCTCCTATCATGAATCAGTCATCCTTAATTACATCATCAAGTACTTGTTTATCACAACATTCAGGTAACTGATTTATTTGGATATTTTTATTATACCTTATGTGAAATATATGTCAATTAAGGAAATTTACGCTTTCTTTATTTGAATATTTATTCTTGCTTCTATTTAATTTTCAAATCTAACCTGAATTGAATTCGCATGGGCGGTTAAGCCTTCAGCATTTGCAAATTTAACAATATCAGGATAGATTGATTCCAAGGCTTCTTTTGAATAGGAAATGATACTGGATTTTTTAATAAAATCATCAACACCAAGTGGGGAAAAGAACTTGGCTGTACCATTAGTTGGGAGTACATGATTTGGACCCGCCATATAATCTCCTAAGGGTTCACTAGAGTATTCTCCAAGAAAGATTGCTCCTGCATTCCTTATTTTAGTCATGGTCATAAAGGGATCCTTAGTTAAGATCTCCAAATGCTCTGAGGCGATTTCATTGGCTGCTTCTATGGCCTCTTCCATGGTATCTGCAACCATAAGATAACCATAATTCTCTAAGGATTTTCTCATAATATCTTTCCTTGAAAGTTTTTGAACAACGCGACCGATTTCAACAGCGACCTGATCCGCTAGTTCCTCACTGGTTGTAATCAGTATGGAGGAAGCCAATTCATCATGTTCCGCCTGGGATAGCAAATCTGCAGCAATATATCTTGGATTGGCTGTTTCATCAGCCAGAACAAGAATTTCACTGGGGCCGGCAATCGAATCTATGCTTACATGTCCATAGACTGCTTTCTTTGCTAAAGCAACATAGATATTGCCAGGTCCTACTATCTTATCCACCTTGGGAATACTTTCCGTACCATAGGCCAAAGCAGCGATCGCCTGTGCTCCTCCGATCTTATAGATTTCTGTAACACCGGCTTCCTTAGCCGCAACCAAAGTACCAGCATAAACCTTCCCATCCTGTCCTGGAGGAGTGGTCATAGCGATCCTCTTCACCCCTGCAACCTTAGCAGGTAGTACATTCATTAGCACGGAAGAGGGATATGCAGCTTTACCTCCAGGTACATAAACTCCAGCTGCTTCAATAGGAGTAACCCTCTGACCAAGGATCGTTCCATTCTCCGTAGTATCAAACCAGCCATAACTTTTTTGCTTACTATGATATGCCTCGATCTTTTCCTTTGCCTTTCGAATAACCGCCAGTAGGGAGGAATCAATGCTTTGGTATGCTTCCTCAATCTCAGCTTCCGTAACCCGGATCGTTTCCTTATTGATGACCGCCTTATCAAATTTTAATGTATAATCAAAAAGTGCTTGGTCTTTCTTTTCTTTTACATTCTTCAAAATATCGGCAACAATATCCGCATATTGATCGTATTGATTTGGGCTTCTTTTTAATAAGTTTTCTAATATATTTTTCTTTGTTTCGGAATTTAATTTTAATTTACGCATCCTGATTCCCATCCCTTCCTATCTAATATCCTCGTTTATCTTAAGTTGATGATTATTTTAGAAAAATAATGAATGTTTTAATATAAAACTTATAAAACTTTTTTTAGATCATTAATTATTTTGGTAATCCGTTCATGTTCCATCTTCATGCTAACTTCATTCACAACCATTCTGGCAGATAGATTGCAGATCTCCTCTAGAACGACTAAACCATTCTCCCGAAGCGTGGAACCCGTCTCAACAATATCAACAATTACTTCGGCAAGTCCTACGATTGGCGCTAATTCAATCGAGCCGTTTAGCTTGATAATCTCAACCGTTTGGTGTTTCTTATTATAGAAATAATCCTTAGCAATATTGGGATATTTGGTTGCAACTCGGATTAGTTCTCCATGATTGAGTAATTCTTTTGCTGATGGTGGCCCTGCAACACACATCCTGCATTTTCCCAAGCCTAAATCTAGGACCTCATACATCTTCCTACCTTCCTCTAAGATCGTATCCTTTCCAACCACACCAATATCCGCCGCTCCATATTCTACATAGGTAGGAACATCACTGGCTTTTGCGAGAAAAAATTTTAATCTTAAATCTTCATTGATAAAGATCAATTTACGAGAAGCTTTATCTTTAATTTCCTCACAGGATATTCCGATCTGTTCTAAAATCTCTAAGGTCTTATATGCTAAACGCCCTTTGGCCAGTGCCATGGTTATATATCTCATACCATCCGCCCTTTCTTACTGATGTAAATACAGATCTTTCGATACTGTATGACACCATTATTATTTTTATTACATATGCAAAGACTTCGTTCCGTGACGTGTACGAACCTTAATTTTTGCTCAGAAACTGTATATGATGTTTATAAAGCTAATATTAAATTTCCACAAGAAATTATCTAGTTAGAAGCTCTTCGATGGATGCCCTTTGTTTCTTTCCACTTTCAGCATCAATTACAGTAATTTCAGTATCACTATTAAGATATAGGAAACCACCGATGTTCATTCTTCTTGCATATTCAAGATAATCCTCGGTTGTATATAAGTCCTTGTGTTTTTGTAAAACCACATTCAATCCTTCTTTTCGAAATTGGCTAGCAAGAGAAATTGCTTGCTTTCGATACTTACTATCATAAAGTAACAAGGTATCCTCTGCTTCTGGTCTCTTTAAGAGTTTTTGCCTAGATAAAGCAAGCATGAGTTGATCAATAACGATCGCTAGTCCAATTGCCGGACTATCCTTTCCAAATTGACCGACCAGGTTATCATAACGTCCGCCAGTCGCAATCGCCTCCCCGGTTCCATAGGTATAGGCCTTAAAAATAATTCCGGTGTAATAATTATAATGACTTAACATACCAAGATCGAAAGAGATATATTTTTCATATCCATACTCTGCCATAATAGAATAGAGTTCCTCAAGATGATTCAGTGCTTTCCTAGCACGGGGATTGACCGTAAGCTTCCTTGCTAATGACAAGATCTCCAGAGAACCAAAGAGCTCAGGTAGCTTTAAAAATATTTCTTTCAATTCTGCCCCTAGTTCCTTCTTTTGAATGATCTCTTCCACACCGAACATATTCTTACTTTCAATTAATTCCCGTAAACTTGTAATCTCTTCCTCCTCAGTAAAGCCAGCTTCCTCGATCAATGCCCGAAAGAAATCAGCATCCCCGATCTCCAATTGGAATTCTTTTAACCCGGATTGAAGAAGGCATTCCATGGTCAGTGCAAGCATTTCTGCATCCGCATCAATGCTATTATCATTCATAAGTTCAGCACCCAATTGAGTAACTTCTTTCAACTTCCCTTGATAGCTAGAATTATTAATATAGGTATTTCCTATATAGCAAAGTCGGATTGGAAGACTTTCATCCTTAAAGTATTTTGCAACGCATCTTGCTATGGAAGGGGTAATATCCGGTCTTAAGACTAAAGTATTTCCTTCTCGATCAAAAAATTTATACATATCCTTAGAAGATAAGGTACCACGTTCTTGGTTAAATATATCAAAAAATTCAAAGGTTGGTGTCTGGATGTCCTGGAAACCAAAATGCTTCAATACTTGGTGAAGATGTTGCTGTAGCATATGTTTCGCTGCACATTCCGAACTATAAAGATCTCTGACACCTTCCGGTGTATGTAACAATTTCTCCTTCATCATAGGCCTTTTCCTTTCCTTATTTATTGGCAATACAACCATATTATCTATTATATGCAATTAATACTTTTTGTAAGCTTATATATACTTTATCAATTTACAGTGGTAATTCATTAGCATGCAGATGTGTTTTCCAAATTATAAGTTAATTGAATGCTGATGTCAAGCATTTGCTAGGATAATAATTTATTCCCAAGTGCACATTCTTCTCGGAGGTTTTTTATTCAATAGGGATTTCGAAGGAATTTCATTTGAATAAAAAAAGGCTTTTCAAAATACGATAGGTAAATGCTTACCTAAATATGCATTTTGAAAAAGCCTTTTTTATTTGTTACTTGAGTAAATTACTGATATTTAGCTATTAATCTTAAAGATTCGAATGGTATTCTCTAGATTAATGGCATCATTATGTAATTGTTGTACAACATCATTTAATTTATTTACCTCAGACAATTGATTTTCTGCCGTAGTACCTAACTGGCTAGCAGCTGCAGCAGTTTCCTCTGCAGTTGCGGAAATACTTTCAATTGCACTTAAGGTATCATCCTTAGCATGTTCAATTCCTTCTATACCGCTTGCAATCTGCTGTAGATT
The DNA here is from genome assembly GCA_012519195.1 of Clostridiales bacterium. Lineage (GTDB taxonomy): Bacteria > Bacillota > Clostridia > Lachnospirales > Lachnospiraceae > Mobilitalea. The sequence goes on from JAAYQP010000189.1 coordinate 9,860, forward strand.
ATCCGTTAAATTCTCGACATGCTGATTGATATCATGGAATACTCGAACCGTATTATTCAGTGCATCCTCCTGGGACAAAACGATACTCTCCGCATATTTCGCAGTTTCTACGGTTTTCTTTGTCTGATCTCCGATTCTTTGAATAATCTTTCTGATCTCATTCGATGCGACCATGGATTCATCCGCAAGCTTACGAATTTCATCTGCTACAACAGTAAATCCTCTACCAGCATGACCTGCCCTTGCCGCTTCGATCGAAGCATTTAAGGACAAGAGGTTGGTCTGAGAAGCGATCTCATTAATTGTCTGAACAATTCGATAAATAGCTGCAGATTCCTTTTCTAGATTCTCAATATCAACAATCACATTTCTTGTAATATTTGTGGTATCATTTGCCTTGCTATATAAGTCATCTAGGATGGTAATTCCATCGGTAACAATATCTTTCGTATTTCCAGCAATTGTTTCAATGCTATTGGTATTAGTATAAACGACATTAATTTTTTCAGCTAAATCGGACATCTGATGTAGACAATTTTCAGCATCCGTAGCTTGCTGGGTAACACCCTGCTCAATATCATTCACTGAATTGGAGATTTCCTCTGTTGCCCGTATAAAGTTTTTAGAACTATCACCTACAACGGAAGCAGAATTCGATACATTTTTACCGACTCCAGCCATCTTCTGGATTAATCCAGTCATGCTTTCAATCATGTCATTAATACTGTTGCCAAGTATATGGAATTCATCCTTTCTCCGATCAGAAATTGTATTGGTCAGATCACCGGATGCGGTTTTGAGTAATACCTTAATCATTTTATTAATTGCTTTACTGAAGTCAGAAGCCATAAAAGTTCCAAAGGCAATTGCGATGATACTAGCTGCTATTACAAAAAGGAATGTAATGTCTTTCACATCATCGGCCTGGGCCACAATAAAGGACTTCGGAATCACAGTACAGATGATACTATTACTAGTATCCACCTTGGAATATACAAACAAATGCTCTTCGCCATTAAAATCAACATACTGTAGACCACTATCATCGGAATCTGCCAGTAAGGCATCCGCCAAGTATTTTTGGTCGAAAAATTTAAAATCTTCAGCTATGTCTCCATGCACGATTTCTCTTCCATCCTGAGTTATGAATGCAACAACACTCCCCTCAGGTAATCCACTCTGTGACAAAATATTGTATACATAATCGTAGGAAACATCCAATACAATACTACCAATCGGTTTGTGTGCAGTGCTCTTTAAGGTTTTGATATAGCTTATGGCATAAACATCATCAGATGTTTGTGATTGAGTATCCAAATAAGGGTGTGTACCGATCCAAAGTTCGCTCGCTTTCTTCTCCTCTAAAATAGCACCTTCCCCTTTGGTGAGAAAATCCTCATGAATCAACTTAGAACTCAAGGTACCATTACCAGATATTGCTGTTCCATAATCGGCAAGTAGATAAATATTGGCAAGGTAACTCTCAGATAAAATATTGGAAGTAATTAATTGCTGAACTTCCATATAGCGACTCATTTCTTCAATCTGGCTATATCGATAATTACCAGAATAATAATTAACCAATATCTTATTGGTATTAAGAAAATTTGCTTTTGAAGAGACTATGCTAAATCCAAAATCCATATTATTCGCCATATTTGTCAAATTCGACAAGGTAGAGCTCTCATAGCTATTAATCAAGCCGCTGGAAGATTTAGAATAGGATATGAAACCCAAGAAAATGATAAATAGTACAGGGACTAGGAAAGCCAAAATTAACTTGGAACGTATATTTGTGAATGTTCGTAAAATCCCTTTTGAGTTTTTGACCGTACTATGATCCTCTTTATCATTGCCCCGTGAATTTAGCTTTTGCTTATTTATCTTTTTAAAGATATTTTTATTAATCTTATGTAATTTCATGTTTTTTCGCAAAGATATCACTTAGTATCCTTGCTTCCCCCTTTGCTAAGAACTTATGCTATTACTATTTAAGCTACCATAAAGCCTAATAATATAAGTATATTCTACAAAATATGCCAAAATTTTTATATAGCAAATAATTCCTATTCAAATATGCCTCGACGAACTTGCGTCTCAAAATAATTCGAATTTTTCGAATTATTTTAAACATAGACGCATCCGCCGAGGCTTATTAAGCTTTAATTATTTCCACTTAGAAGGCAAATCAAATGGTTCCATCCCATGTAGAAACCTTAGTATTCTTCATTTCCTCTTCATCGAACCATCTTGTTGTGACAGTCTTACTTTCTGTAAAGAACTTAATACCATCTTTACCTAAGCAATGAAGGTCACCGAAGAAGGAATCCTTATGTCCGGAGAAAGGAAATACGCCAACCGGTACTGGAATACCAACATTAATACCAACCATACCGCCATGGGTTCTTTCCATGAATTCTCTAGAGTAATAGCCATTTTGAGTAAAGATAACAGATCCATTAGCGAATGGATTATTATTCATAATGGTTAAACCTTCTTCAAAATCCTTAACACGCTTGATGCAAAGTACCGGTCCAAAGATCTCTGTGGATCCAATGGTCATATCTTCCGTAACATGGTCAAAAATTGTAGGTCCTAAGTAGAAACCGTTCTCATAATTTTCAACGGTTACATTTCTTCCATCCAGTATAAGTTCTGCACCTTCATCAATACCCTTTTGAATCCAGTTCATAACTCGCTCTTTATGCTTCTGGTTAACAACCGGTCCCAATTTGGAAGTCTTATCATAAGCAGGTCCAATCTTAATATTCTTTGAGAGTTCAACGATTTTAGCTACTAATTGATCAGCAATCGACTCTTGTACAACAACTACCGGAAGTGCCATACAACGTTCTCCAGCACATCCAAATGCAGAGTTTATGATACCTGCAGCTGTACGATCAATAGGAGCATCCTCTAAAACTAATGCATGGTTTTTCGCTTCGCATAGAGCCTGTACTCTCTTACCGTGGGCAGCTGCTACGGAATAGATATGTTTACCAACTGCTGTAGAACCAACAAAGCTAATTCCCTTAACATCAGGATGTGTTAAGAAGATCTCGGATTCATTTCTACTGCAAGTTACTATGTTCAATACACCGTCAGGAAGGCCTGCTTCCTTGTAAAGCTCTGCAATACGTAGAGAAGTTCTTGGTGTAAAGCTTGAAACCTTAAGTACAATTGTATTACCTGCTGCGATACACATTGGAGCCATCCAGCCCATAGGTATCATAGCCGGGAAGTTAAAGGGAACGATTCCGGCAAATACACCGATGGATTCACGGTATAATACCGTATCATATCCACGGGAAGCATTCATTAAGGACTCTCCCATGATCAAACTAGGTGCTGAGCAAGCAAGCTCTGTTCCTTCTTTTGCTTTAAGTACATCGCCCTTTGCTTCTTCCCAAACCTTACCGTTTTCCTCTGCAACAAGGTGGGTTAATTCGTCCATATGCTCTTCGATTAACTGACGAACCTTATATAGAACCTGAACACGTTTCATTACTGGCACCTTAGACCAGCTTTCATATGCCTTTTTTGCAATTCCAATAACCTCTTCTACCTCTTCTTTGGTACAATTAGGTACGAGAGCTGTCACTTCACCAGTACTTGGATTATATACTTCACTAAATTTCTCTGTCTTTGAATCTATAAATTTGCCGCCTGCAAAATACTGCAATTTCTTCATTGTATCTACCTAAACCTTTCGTCAAAATCTAAATTGTATTGTTACCTTGCCTATCCTAATTTTATATCTGTATCATGCTACGAATATACTCACGAGCCATCTTAGCATATTTGAAAGGATTTGCCTTAGCAGGATCTTGCTCTGCCTCAACAAGTAACCAGCCTTCATATCCCATCTTATCTAATTCCTTAAATACAGATTCAAAATCTACGCATCCGTCACCAGGAACGGTAAAGGTACCCTCCCTTACAGATTTTAAGAAGGACCATTTTTCCTGTGTTGCCTGTTTCAATACATCTGCTCTAACATCTTTCAAATGTACATGTCCAATACGATCCGGATATTCTCTTAGAATCGTAAGTGGATCTTCGCCTGAGAAAGTAAAATGTCCGGTATCATAGCATAGGAATACGGTATCCTTATCGGTGTTATCCATCAATCTTCTTGTTTCTTCAATGGTTTGAACACCAGTACCCATATGATGATGGAAACATAATTTAAAGCCACGATCCTTAGCAATCTTACCAAGTTTATTTAGCCCCTCACAAAGCTTATCCCATTCTTCATCAGTAAAATAAACCTTGTGATCAAAAATTGATAAATCTTCGTTTCCTTGTACGGAGTAGCTTTGTTCAGAAACATTGATTCTGTCTGCACCGACTGCCTCTAGATAATCTAGTTCCTTAATGAACTCTGCTTCAGTTTCTTCGTAGGGTTTTGTTGCTAAAAAGGATGAAAACCACTTACTTGCGATACGCATTCCCCTAAGATCAAGGGCTTCCTTAAGTACCTTAGTATCCTTTGGATACTTATTACCAACCTCACATCCGGTAAAACCAGCAAGCGCCATCTCGCTAATGCATTGCTCAAAGGTATTCTCACCGCCTAGAGCAGGCATGTCGTCATTTGTCCAACCGATTGGTGCAATACCCAGCTTAATCTTTTCCTTGTTCAACATTCTAATATCCTCCTATTATGAAATAATGTGATATATGTGCCAAAAGTTAACTAGTCAAGAATATACTTTTGGCACTTTTTTCTTTAATGAATGTTTACTTATTTTTATTGCTAAAGATAAAACTTTTCTGAAATATCAAGAAAATCTTATCTAAATTGATTAATTCTATTTAAATTGAGCCTTTTTTAATACATTCTAGCCTTATCCAGATGACGCATCCTGTTTTCATAAGCTTCTTTGATCTTATCGTTGGTTTGGCTGTCGCCAATTCCAACATGCCACCAGGAATCATAACCATCGGTCATAGACTTTGGTAAAACTTTAATATCAATCAGTACACTATTATCGGTATTCTTTGCTTCATTAAGAGCATGGATTAGTTCCTCTGCTGTTCTAGCTGTATAAGTGGTCATACCATAACCACGGCCGATCATAGCAAAATCTGTTACAATTAGATTGCCATTCTGCTTCTTTGTTTCCTCGTCGCGGTAGCGGAACATAGTAGCAAGGCTTCCAATTCCATTCCCCATCTGCAGATTATTGATGCAACCAAAACCACAGTTATCAAATAGTAATATCGTAATTTTCTTATTTTCCTGTAATGCCGTTGCAAGTTCGGAGTGAAGCATCATGAAGGAACCATCTCCAACCATTGCATAGCAAGCACGATCCGGCTCAGCAAGTTTTGCACCAAGCGTAGCTGCAATTTCATATCCCATACAGGAATAACCGTATTCCATATGGTAGGAGTCTTTTACATCCGTTGTCCACATTCTTTGAAGGTCACCAGGAAGACTTCCAGAAGCTCCAACGACAATCGCATCTTCTTCTATATGCTTACGGATTATTCCGATTGCTGCCGTTTGTGTGATACTTCCACCGGTTGCTTTGATAAATTCTTCTTCAATACCAGCCTCTTTTGCTTTAATTAGAGATTCATAGCCCTCACCATAGGAAGTACTGGTTAGGAAATCCATTTCTTTTTCCCAGCCCTTTTTCGCTACCTCAATTTGTGTGGTGTATGCGGATTTATAATTTGCTTTTACTAAATCAGAAGCAATAGCCATAATTCCTGCTTTGGCATCAGCTACTACAGGTAGAGCATCTAATTTCTCTGCATGGTAACGGGACACATTGATCAGAACAAAATCAACATCCGGGTTACGGAATAATTCCTTGGAACCTGTTGTAAAGTCCGTTAGTCTTGTACCAACACCAATGACTAAATCAGCCTCTGATGCTATGGAATTTGCCGCACTGTTACCGGTAACACCTACTCCACCAAGATTTAATGGATGGGAGGAAGGGATTACACTTTTTCCTGATTGTGTTTCTGCTAAAGGAATATTAAATGTTTCACAGAATTTGATTATTTCTTCACCAGCTTCTGAATATCTTGCTCCTCCACCAACGATTACCAGAGGTTTCTTCTTTGATTGAATTAACTGAATTGCCTCATTTAATTCCAGTTCATCCGGTACTGTTCTAACGATACGATGAACACGTTTCTTAAAGAAATAATCCGGAAATGCAAAGGTTTCCCCTTGAACATCCTGAGGTAGTGTGATACATACTCCACCAGCTTTCTCTGGATCAGTAAGTACTCTCATTGCATTTAGAAGTGCAGTCATCAGCTGTTCAGGGCGATGTACTCGATCCCAATATCTTGAGACAGGACGAAAAGCATCACTGGTCGTTATGGAAGCATCATGAAACTGCTCAATCTGTTGCAATACAGGATCTGGCTGACGGGTAGCAAAAGTATCTCCTGTAAAGACTAACAATGGTACGTTATTGGCAGTGGCATCTGCTACTGCTGTCACCATATTAGCTGCGCCAGGACCGATCGAGGAAGCGCAAGCAATAATTCGTCTACGATTATTTTGCTTTGCAAAACCTGCTGCTACATGGGCCATTCCTTGTTCATTGCGACCCTGATAAACCTTTAATCCATGAGGGTCCTCATCCAATGCTTGGCCTAGCCCACATACGATGCCATGTCCAAAAATTGTAAAGATACCATCAACAAATTTTTCTTCTTTACCATCCAGGCTTACATATTGATTATCCAAAAATTTAACAATTGCCTGGCCTACTGTCATCGATAATTTACCCATAGAAACCCTCCTTTATTATTGCTCCAATAACCATGTATGAAGCGGATCGTTGTCCCTGGTTTTCCAAGGATTATTCTCTAGATGACGAATCATCCAGCAGTAATACATATTGTACCCCGGGGCAGATGCTTGTGGATGAGTTTCCCCACCGGGAATATAGGAAGCACTTCCATCTGTTACTTTATATACCTTATCTCCAATAAAGGAAGCACCAAATCCCTGAGGTCGATCAAATTTATAATAGTAAACTTCCGGTTGTGGGTGGCTATGTGGAATATAGCTGGACCAACGGCCTGCTTTGGTTATCGATTCACCAATCACCATATTAGAGTAAGGTGCATTGAAATAGTCAAACACGGTTACAACTTCTCTCTTAGCAGTACCTTCCCATTGGGTATCACCCATTACTTCTATTTTAAGATCCTTCGGTGTATAATAATGGCATTCAAATTCTTTCTCATTGGTTGTTGACTGTACTAGGATTTCGCTATCTTTTAAAGCGGTAATCCTTACCTTAATTCCTTTGCATACATGTAAGCAGTATGGAGCCTGGGTGAAGACATCCGCTCTTTCAGCAGTTTCACTATGCTCTAACCATTCATACTTTACATTGCCTCCCAGTAATAAGATCGCCGTCTCCTTCTCACTTTCTTCAAACTCAAGTACCTTACCGGCCTTCATTTGATAGACCGTGATATCCATAAGCATATCCTGATTGATTCCGTCCATTCGGGATACAATTTTCTTTCCCTCAGAATCAAAGTTCAAATAATCTAACATAACTACCTCCTTCTTCGCATCTCCTATGATTTATAGTATAAAATCATTTATAGTTCTTTGTACGGTATAGGATCTAGGTAAAGATTAAACACGGGCTATCATTTCCCCATACTTACTCTTACTTTCTGCAATAAAATTCTTAACCATATCTACCGATGGCATATCCTCTGAACAAGCATGGCTAGCTACTAAGAGAGCTGCTGAAGCGCTACCAAATTCTAAGCAATCAATAATTTCCCATCCTTCAAATAAGCCATAGAGGAAAGCAGATGCATAACCATCCCCTCCGCCAAAGGATTTCAATAATTTTACAGGGAATGGCTTGATTCCATAATGGCTTCCATCATTTGTATAAGCAGTAGAACCTTCCTTACCATGCTTAATTACAACGATTTTTGCGCCATGGTTATGCCATAAAGCTGCTGTCTCCTCATCATTGCTATTTGGTGCAATGAGTTTTTGTGTCAAGTCAAATTCTTCTCTAGAACCTAGTATGATATCACTATCCTTAGCAACTGTTGAATAATAGATAGCAATCTCATCTTCATTTTTCCAGTTATAAGGTCTGTAATCAATATCAAAAATAACTACAGTTCCATGCTTTTTCGCTAGTGCTAAGGCCTTTAATACAGCTTCCCTACTTGGACTCATGGCAAGTGCCGTACCAGAGATTAGTATTGACTTTGCATTCTTTATGTACTCCTCATCAATATCATCAACACCTAGCTGTAGATCCGCAATTCCATCCCGATACATCAGGATACTACTCTGCGTTTCGCTCAAGATCTCTGTAAAGGTAAGGCCTAGTTTCTCTCCCTTAGAACAACGGCTTACATGGATTGTATCTATGCCTTCCTTCTTAAAATAATTCACAACAAAGTCACCAAACTGATCATCGGAAACCTTTGCAATAAAACCTACTTTTCTTCCAAGCCTTGCCATACCAACAGCAATATTGGCCGGGGAACCTCCAAGATATTTTTTGAAGGTAGTACTTTCGGAAAGGGGCTTGTAGTAATCAACTGGATTAAAATCAATCGCAATCCTACCAATTGGTATAATGTCAATTGGTCTATCTTCCTTAAATGTAATATATGCCATTTATTTCACCTTCCTGTAAATTAATAGAATAACTATAATAGTTTCATATTATGATAAGTTCTAGAAAAATCATGATAACCACGATAATATCTCATTTGTTGGATTGATTAAGCTTTTCCTTCACTTTGAAAGATTTGTATATGTTCTAATACATTTTGATACATACCCTTTTCCATCTCGGAGCTTAGCATAAAGTAATCTCTTTTGTCTTGTTTACTATAATTTCTAGCTGCCTGCTCGATCGATAGGAAATTCGCTGTCGCTATATTTACTTTTCTTATGCCTAAGGATATGCATTTTCTAAAATCCTCCGGACTAATACCAGAACCACCATGTAGAACCAAAGGAATATCTACCATTGCCTTTGCTTGTGCTAATAAGTCAAAATTAAGCTTTGGCTCCATCTTGTATAGTCCATGGGCATTACCAATGGATAATGCAATAGCATCTACCTTTGTACAATCATATAACTTCTTAACTTCAAGGGGATCCGAATAAAAGGTACCCTTTGTTTTATTGCCTTCCTCATCAACCCCTAATTGACCTACTTCTGCTTCCACTGATGCACTGTATCGATCAGCCAGATCCTTAACTTTGCCAACAATCTCTATATTTTGATCAATGGGCAAATGGGATGCATCCATCATAACGGATGTAAAACCAATTTCCAAAGCCTGCTTAATGATATCAATATCTCCACCATGGTCAAAATGTACACAGACTGGAACCTTTGCTTTTTCAGCAGCCGCCACCATCATTGGCCCGATGATATGTAATGGTGAGAAAGGAAGCCTTCCTTGGGCAATTTGTATAATCAGCGGGGAATTACTTTCCTCAGCTGCTCGGATAGCTCCCATGACCATTTCCATATTTGCTACACTAAAGGCTCCAACGCCATAATTTCCTGCCTCGGCCTTTTGCAACAGTGATTTCATTTGAACTAGTGACATACATGCACTCACCTTTCTTAAGTCTTGCATAAGATTAATCAAAACTTACTAATCATTTAACAATAACTTAACATATATATCACAAAAAGTCAAATGAATCAGCTAAATTATAGTAACATTTCTTAATTGGATTTCATATTAATCCTCAACTTCTTGTGCCAATATAACTTCTACTCCGTATCTTTCACATAATTGAAGAAGTTCTGAATTTGCCTTATAATCAACAATAATCTTATTCATCTCGGATAATTCAGCATAGGTCATCATAGCGCTTTTCCCGTATTTTGAAGAATCGATCATAAGATATACTTCCTGGCAATTTGCAATCGCGGCTTTCTTTATTTCATATTCCGGAGGTGAAGAATTGGTAATCATACCAGTATCTGATATTCCTGATGAAGCCATAAAAGCTTTCTTTATATTATACTTTTCTAATGCACGTACAGCATCTGCAGAAACGAAAGAATTCGTTTTTCTCTCTAAGGTTCCAGGTAGACTAATAATATTTATTTTAGGAAGTAAAAGTGCCCGGTTAATCACATTTAAACTATTTGTAATTATAGTTACATTTTCACAATCCCCTAAATAATCCATTAAGTACATGGTTGTTGAGCCAGAATCGATATAAACAAAGTCCCCATCTTCTATGAGTTTTGCTCCTGCCTTTCCGACCCATTTCTTTTCCTGACTATTTTTTGTCTGTCTTTCCTCAAATGGAATTAGATTTTTACTTTGATTACTGCAGACACCACCGTAAATTTTACGTACAGTTCCTTTCTTTACTAAATGAGCTACATCTAAGCGCACAGTATTCATAGAAATATTAAAGGTATCCCTTAATTTTTCCATAGAAACCAGATCATGCTCTAAGATATATTCCTCCATTTGTTTGATACGAATCGATTTCATACTCATCGAAATTCCTCCGTTTCCTCTTGCTTTCTTCTCTTCGATACTTGCAATGGCCTTAGTTCTATATTAATTATCATAACATATTTGATGAAGAAAGCAAGGAAAACCATAATTATTTGGTATGTTTTTATTATATTGTTGTTGTTTTTTTAATAATTATATGGTATAATCAACTTATCTTTACAAAGAAATACCAATATAATAAGAAGGGGATATGATATTATGTTAAACATCGGCATTATTGGTGCAGGTCGAATTGGTAAGGTCCATGCTGAAAGCATTACTTATCATGTAAAAGATGCACAAGTTACTGCTATCGCAGATCCTTTTATGAACGAGGAAACCACTCTTTGGGCTAAAAATCTCGGCATACAAAATATCTATACGGATTATAAGGAAATACTTAAGGATGATAGCATTGATGCTGTATTAATCTGCTCTTCTACGGATACCCATGCGGATATCTCAGTTGAAGCAATTAAAGCAAACAAACATGTATTTTGCGAAAAGCCAATTTCTCAAGATTTAGGTAAAATCAAAGAGGTTATGGAAGCATTAAAGGATTCTAATGTGAAGTACCAGGTTGGATTTAACCGTAGATTTGATCATAACTTTGAAGCAGTACGCAATGCTGTTGAGGAAGGTAAAATCGGTGATATACATATCGTTAAGATCACCTCAAGAGATCCTGATGCTCCACCAATTGAATATGTAAAAGTTTCTGGTGGTATGTTCCTTGATATGACAATCCATGATTTTGACATGGTACGCTATCTCACTTCAAGTGATGTTGTTGAAGTATATGCAGCTGGTACTTGCTTAGTAGATCCTGCAATTAAAGATGCTGGAGACATTGATACTGCTATTATTACAATGAAACTTGCAAATGGTGCGATTGCTGTTATTGATAACTCAAGAAAAGCAGATTATGGGTATGATCAAAGAGCTGAAGTATTTGGATCTAAAGGACAGGTTGCTGTTACAAACGATACCAATTCCACAGCAGTGATTAGTACTTCTGAAGGTGTTACCGCAGAAAAACCTCTATACTTTTTCCTTGAACGCTATATGGAATCCTTCTCAAAAGAAGTTTCCTTGTTTGTACGTGCAATTATTGATGACACTGAAGTTCCGGTTACCATTAATGATGGTTTACAGCCTGTTCTGATTGCAAAAGCAGCAAAGAAATCCTTAGATGAGAATCGTCCTGTTTTGCTTTCTGAAATTACAATGTAATTTAGGCTACCATTCATTATCGTAATAAATCATTGTTTTTGTTCCCCCTATAAGGGCTGTTAGTTACCTAACAGCCCTTCCCTTTTGCCATAAACTATAATTCCTCTATGAACTTAACACCTTCACTATCATGAAGGATTGACATAATCTCATCATGATTTTGTTTCTTTGGTAGTCGCAGCGTCATTAAAGCTGCAACGCCCACATCTTCTACTGCTTTTGATCTTACGATTTCTAAATCGCTGATTCGGATCTCTAACTCTCTTAAATCATTAATAAAATCACCCATATTTGGTAATCTTTCAAATTCCACAAAGATATCCAAGACCTTGGTGGCTGCAGTAACTCTTTCATCTAAGCTATGTAATAAGGACATAACGATAAAAATCATGATACAGCTTATAATTGCCACCTCATAATAACCAATTCCAATGGAAAGACCTATACATGCCGCTGCCCAAAGCCCAGCTGCTGTCGTCAATCCCTTGACACGGTTATGTCCAGTAACAATGATCGTACCTGCGCCTAAAAAACCGATACCACTGATTACTTGAGCTCCCATTCTTGCCGGATCCCCTGTTCCATACTCGATACTAATATATTCATTGGTCATCATAACCAGAGCAGAACCAAGGCAAACCAACATATAGGTTCGAAATCCTGCGGGTCGTTTCTTTCTCCCTCGTTCAATTCCTAGAATACCTCCGCACAGTAATGCAAGATGTAATTTAATTAAACTAATAACAATATCATTTTGTAATAACTGCTCAAGCATTCTATTCCTCCTTTAAAAACAAAACCTGCTACAACGATTCAATTTTTTACTTCAACTATCTACATATCCTCCTTAAGTATCTACTTTGTTTCATTTAATCTTTGATTTATTTATTCATTGATTAACTGAAGTCTTTGGTTTAAGGTAATCTTTTGTCCGGCTTTTCCATCGAAGGCTTTTTTCATACCCTTATAATAGATGTAAAATTCAATATCCCTTTCAGGAAGGAAACTAGCTTTCTCAAGTAATCCGTCCTTCCACTGGAGATTTACTGTAATATTGCCACGCCCTACAATTCCATTGATATAACCTTCCTTCCAGGTCTTTGGTAGTGCAGGTAGTAAATGTAAAAAACCCTCATGGGATTGTAGAAGCATTTCGGCAATTCCAGCACTTACTCCAAAATTACCATCAATCTGAAAAGGTGGATGGGCATCGAATAAATTATCATAGGTACCACCTTTATCTTTATAGTTAATATCATCATCGTCCACTGGTTGAAGTTGTTTTCGAATCATATAAAGTGCCCGTTCTCCATCCCGAAGTCTAGCCCATAGGTTTACTTTCCAGCCAAGGCTCCAACCTGTACCATCATCTCCCCGCTCATTTAAGGTTACCTTACAAGCTTCTATTAAATCAGGGGTTTTCTCAAAGGTAATTAAATCACCAGGATATAGTCCATAAAGATGGGATATATGCCGATGATGGGGATCCGTCTCTTCAAATTCTTCATTCCATTCTAAGAGCTGTCCTCTACTACCTATTTGATAAGAATATAGCTTATTAAGGGCTTCTTTAATATGTTCACTCAGTTCGTCTTCTATCTCAAGAATCTCTATCGTTTTTATATAATTTTCAAATAAATCCCGAACTAGGCTATTGTTCATTGTACTAAATAGCGCTAGACCACAGATCTTTCCATCGATATAGTATTCATTTTCTGGAGATGTGGAAGGACATACCATAAGATTCCCGTGATCATCTTCCGATAAGATATCCAAATAGAACATACTGGCTTCTTTTAAGAGGGGGAAGGCTTCCTTTGAAAGATAATTTTTATCACCAGTAAATTCATATTGCTCATAAACATGCCGACACAGCCAGGCTACCGACATGGGCCAGAAACCCCATTTAGCAGAGCCTCTAACACCTCTTGGGCCAACTGGTGTTGTAATTCTCCAAAGATCAATATTATGATGAGCGGTAAAACCACGGGCATTATAATAGAGCTTTGCAGTTTTCTTGCCACTGATCCTTATGTCCTTGATTAGATCTAGGAGTGGGGAATTACATTCCTTAAGGTTACCAGTAAATACTGGCCAATAATTCATCTCAGTATTAATATTGGTTGTATAATTAGAACTCCAGGGGGCCCGAAGTTCCTGGTTCCATATCCCCTGAAGGTTAATCGCTTGGGTACCCGGTCTAGAGGAAGAAATCATTAGATAACGACCATATTGGAAAATAAGAGAATAAAGCATATCATCTTCTACTCCCCTAGCAAATTCACGTAATCTTACATCTGTGGGCAAGTGTTGATTAGAACTCTTTCCCGGAATAAATTCAACCCGCTGAAATAGGGTTTGATAATCATGGATATGGGCTTTTAACATATCCTTATAGTTCTTCTTCTCGAAACGATTCATTCGTTCCATACAGGGAGTAACCATATCCTTAGCTTCCAAATATGGATGTTTATCAAATCCTTGGAAAGTAGTATCTACAGTGAGATATAGGGTTACTTCATCCGCTCCCACGATATGAAGTTGATTCTCCAAATTTATAATCGAACCGCCACTTTGTTTTACTTTAACTATGGTATAAAAACCTACGCCTCTCTCCTCATTTTTATTACTATATTTTATTGGATCAGCTAGTTCTACATAATTAGGCGCAACATCACCTGGGCATTCACCCTCCATTATAATATTATCCTTATTTACCAAGACCTTATGTTTCAGTTGACTTGTTATGGAAAGAAGAAAACTAATGCTTTTGGGTTTTGATGCTGTTAGATGGACTACAAGTCCGTCATCTGGAGAAGATACAAAATACTCCCTGCGATACCTTACTTCCTCACAAGTGTATTCTACCGTGGAGATGGCTTGGTTTAAATCCAATACTCTTTTATAGTCTCGATAACCCTCTTTATGATCAAAGATAAATTCCAGATCTCCTAAGGGTAGATAGGATTGCCCCCAAGTGCCCACTACCTGATCCTCTAATAATTCCTGTGCCTCTAAAGGCTTTCCATCTTTGGTTAGTTCCGCTGCTTTTTTTATATATTCTTTGGCATTCGGATCATTGGTATCCCTGGGATATCCAGACCATAGGGTATCCTCATTTAAACATATGCGTTCCTTCTTTGCACCTCCAAAAACCATAGCTCCGATACGGCCGTTCCCCAATGGCAGTGCCTGTGTCCATTTTAATGCAGGCTGCTCATACCATAACATCATATCTATACTATTTAAATTATTCATAGATACCCGTACCCTCCTCTCTTACCTTATAAATAATTACTTGTTGCGAAACTATTAAGATCCAATCAAAGTAAGGGCTGTAGGAACAGCCCTTTTAAGTATGATAAGCCACACTTTTTTGGTTATGCATCTATTAAATTTCTACAATATGAATTAACTTGCCAAGGTAATCTCCCCACATATTTTCGATATTAATACCAGCATACATCAGTGCGCCACCACTTAACTCCTCACCAGTCTCTTCAATCCGGTAAATAGCATCTTCTTTTAAACCTTTTAATCGGATTCTTCTGGTTCGATAATTTGGTCTACCGCTTACCTGAATATAGGTAACAAGTGCTTCCTTCTTATCTTTTGATACAACTTCATAGCAATCATATTCATGATTCATCTGATAGGATGCGATTCGATAGTAATCTCCGGTACGTACTAAGTCGTTATATTTATGATACATAGCTACTTGTTTCGGTATCATATTTCGATCTTCTTCTGGAATTTTGGTAATATCCAATTCATAACCGAAGGTACCTGCTAGGGATACATAGCCTCTCGTTTCAAAAGGTGTTACTCTGCCATTGGAATGACTTGGACAATCTGCAACATGGGCACCCATAGCTGATAAAGGATAAATCATAGCGGTTCCTTCCTGTATCCGCAAACGATCAATGGCATCGGTATTATCTGAGCTCCAAATCTGGGGACTATAGTATAGCATACCTGGATCGAATCTACCACCGCCACTGGAGCAATTTTCAAGAAGAATATGTGGGAAATCACTTACCAGTCGTTCCTGCATCTCATATAATCCCAAAACATAACGATGATAAAACTCGCCCTGGGTATCAGAATCAAGGGATGCACCGGCGATATCGGTAAGAGGTCGGTTCATGTCCCATTTAACATATTCGATATTCGCCTCTGATAAAATCTTATACATACTGTCATAGACAGCATCTCGAACTTCTTTTCTAGAAATATCCAGAACTAACTGATTCCTTGCCAAGGCCGGGTTACGCCCAGGAATTTGAATCGCCCAGTCAGGATGAGTACGATATAAATCCGAATCGGGTGAAATCATCTCAGGTTCAAACCAGATACCAAATTTCATACCTAGCTTGTTAACCTCATCAACTAAGTGTTTTAGGCCACCTTTTATTTTGCTTTCATTCACTACCCAGTCACCAAGGGAAGTATTATCATCATTTCGATAACCAAACCAACCATCATCCATAACAAGCATCTCTATGCCTAACTTTGACGCTTCTCTGGCAATACTCAGTAATTTGTCAGTATCAAAGTCAAAATAGGTAGCCTCCCAGTTATTGATTAAGATTGGACGCTTTTTATCTTTATATTGACCACGAATTAAATGATTTCGATATAAATCATGGAAGGTTCTAGTCATGCCACCGATACCTTCATTGGAATATACCATGACAGCTTCCGGTGATGTAAAGCTTTCTTCTGAATCTAATTTCCAGCAAAAGTCAACTGGATTAATACCAATTACTGCTCGAAGCATGGTAAACTGAGTAATTTCAGCTTGCGCCATAAAATTGCCGGAATAAACGAGATTAAGAGCGAAAACCTCACCATGATCCTCATCGGCATTCTTATCTAAAATTGCCATAAAGGGCTGTTCCTGATGGGAGGATACACCTCGTAGTGAGGAAATCAACTGCTTTCCATCCGTAATTCTTCTTCTATTTATCATTCGTTCCCTTGACCATAATCCATAAAGAGTAATCATGTCATAGTCACGATTATCCATATCAAGGCATGCAGATAATACTTTTGTTAAATAGATTGGATTCTTAGAGGAGTTGTATATCTTAACACTTCTGGTTATTGCATCTAGTTTTTCAAATACATTATAAACAAGGGTAACTTGAAGCTGCAAAGCTTTATCCTCACAGATTAATTCCAAAGTAGTACATTCGTCTTCTCTTGCAAAGGTTGCTGGAAGTCCAGGAAGTTTTTGCTTTCCATGATAAATTCTATGTGAAATATAGGAAAGACTACAAGCACTATGACCTGCATGATCCTTCACACTAAGGCAGGATTCACGGAAATCACCAACCCCATGGGTAGGATATTCCATTGGCATAGAATCCATAAAGGTTACTCTATCCCTACTATTTTTTGTCGGTACATCACTAGATCCGTGTAAACGCATCATATAGCTAAGGTCCGCATCAATTACTTTTCGCCCGTAATAGATATGACCGATAAAATTTTCTTCATCCACGATACCTATCATATAGGTAGATTTCGGTGTATCCAGTTTAAAGATACGGCTATTCTCATAAAACTTTATGCCCATTCTAATCCTCCTGTCAAAAATATTCTAAAAAACCAATTCCATGCCATCATAAGTCACGATAAAACCGACTTTTTCTGCCTCTTCAACCATCTTTTCATGTAGCCATAAACCATTATGGGAAAAATGATTCACAATCCAAATTGTATTATGATCAGCTATACCAAGTTCAATTAGGCGTTGCTTTTCCTTCACTGCATCAACGAGTCCCATATGGTTATTACCGTCTGGTACGCTTTGCTGTGTGCAGTCTAAGCTAACAAGATCTAAGTATACTTTATTCTTCACAAGATATTCGATTGTCTGTTCAGGGAATGCACCGGTGTCATGGGCATATAAGATCGACTTCTCCCCTTGATGAATTAAATAAAATAAACATTCTTCATTTCTGTCATGAAGTGCCAACATTGGAACCACGGTATAGTCCTTTATTTTAATTTCTTCAAAAGGTTTAATAACATGGACCTCTAAGTTCGTATCAGTACCTGTCATACCAGGAACTTGCTCCCATAATTTTTCCTTTACCTTGCTATTTCCATACACATGGAATACATTCGGTCTCTCATGGGCAAAGGGTTCCCGAACCATTTCCAGATCGGTAGGATTAAAATGATCGGAATGACTATGGGTAACCAGTAGATGATTTACTCTACTAAGATCCAGACCATAAACCAGACTATGCATATTCGTATCCGGCGGTAAGTCGATTAATAGATCATCATTTACTAAGGCCTGTGTTCTGGTTCTAATATTTTTGCCACCTAATCTACGGGCTTCTTTACAGAGCTCGCAATTACAAAATAATCCTGGCCAGCCTTCACCGGCTGCTGTTCCATAAAAAGTCAGCTTCACTGTAATATACCTCGATTCTTTCTTTTGTTTAATTCTTAAAAATTATTAGGTTTACATAAGAATCTTATTATTAATACTGCCGGATCTTTACCCAGCATTAGGTATTTAAGACCCGGCATATCGTTAGAAAATGCGAAACTTGTATCGCTTGTATATACTAGATCAAGACCCAAGTTTCGTAAGTTTCTATTTATGTAGTAAAAAGGAGCAAATACCATAGGGATTTGTTTGGAAAGCAATCTCATCCCTTACTTCTTCCCCAATTTTCTCATTCATCAGATTGATTGGAGTAATGGAATATCCCTTGATCTGTAACTTCCGTAAGGCATTTTCACCGGCAAGATCCTTAAATCTTAACACGATGCCATTACTGATTTTTCTTACATTTATGAGCTGCATATGCTCCGGCAATACTTCCATCCTACTTTCAAAATGATGACCTGTTACTTCAATTCCTTCCTGCAATTGTGCAGCTTTCTCTAATAGGGTATGGTTTTCAGCCTTTTCATATCCAAACAAAACAAATCTAAAGCTAAAATCGCCGCCAATCCATTGAGGAAAATTCGTTCCCCACATATTATTAAATAGATTAAAAAATGCTATTGGTTCTTCCGGTTGCTGATAATTTTTTCTGTATTTATAGACACCGGTGTCACCAAGGGATACCAAAGGGACATCCTTTGTTACAATGCAAAGTCCATGTTCCTTATTCTCTGCAGACATATAATTTTCCAAACAATAGAAGACATGGTTTGCATTCTCTTGAATATCCTTAGAAGGATCCAAGACAGAATTTGACTTGTTAATGCGATAGCTCTGTGCGTTGGCAAAGGGAAATAGGAAGGACCCAGATTCAATATAAGGTGTTTCCTGCTTATTGGTAAGATTTAATCTTACAAATATTTCATCACCAACCGGAGGAAGTGTAAGCTCTAGGCTAACCTTCTGAGCATCGCCATATCGTTCTACGCTTTCCATACCTTGGTATTGGAAAGTAATTGTGTGGCCATCCAAGGTATAAGCTTGATACTTTGGAGAATAGGTTTTATGATCGCATTCCGGATAGGCTTCCCTTCCATAATCCTGAATACCCCAGGTTGAAAAGCGATATGCATAATCCCTTAAAAAGGAAGTAACATCCTCAATACCATAGCGATCATATTGGTAGCTAAAGACTGCTTTATCCTTCTGCTTTTCAAGGTGCATTGTCTTTAACTTCTTGTCATATAAACCAAGAATTTCACCATTGATTTTGGAAAATGTTAAGATATATCGATGATTTTCAACACTTACCAGATCCCCATCTTCTTTCACGATCAAGTCATCCATCTGTGCTGTTTTTTCTTTTATGGTGATTGGAACTGTAGTGAATGGAGGAAGGTTTTCTACATAGCAAGCCCACTCACCTTCGATACGGATTGCCGGTAAAATTTCATCATTCAATGCAAGACCTTTCCTACTAAGGTCGATGTTTTGATCTTCCAATATAACCCAACCAGTATAATTCGCATTGTTTGGATTAAAGAAATAGATTTCTTGGTTACTATTTTTCTCAATCAATATTTTTAATTCATTTCTGGCAGAACTTGCCTCCACTGCTCTTTCCTTCTGCTCAAGCCATGAATTTTCCATGAATTGATAGTTTTTCTTTTTCTTTTCTTCTAAGAATTCTTCCTTTGGATAGACACGATCTGGACCTAACCAAGTCTTAACATCGGCTCCCCAAGTATGTTCTCCAAACAGATTAACACTTTCATAGTATCTGTCCAAAAGCTCCATTGTGCTATCTTCTGTTATTTCCGAATCTAACAGTACCTGTTTCGCATAGAGAGCCTGCAATCGCTTACTCTTTTCTCTTTCCTTGCGTATGATTGATACTTCTTTAGGGTAAGTACCAACGCCATGGATCCAGGTATCTGCCAGATCCTTTGTAACTACTGGAATATCCTTAAGATCGCATTTTACTAAGTCGTGATAGAAATCATCCATCGTACCACATACAACTTCAACATCCGGATATTCTTTATGGATACTATCAACCATCTTTTCGATCATAGCTGCAGATTGCGGACCACAATTATCATGGGTCTGCATCAATGCCATCCAAACCGGAAAATCCCAATCTTCCGGAGGAGTTAGGGTGGTTCCATATCCTCCCTTATTATACATAGTCAGTACCCGTTCTCCGCTTAATGACTGCCAGAAAAACAGAGAAGGAAGTTTGGGAGGGGTTGCGAATTCATTACTTCCAAGATGTAAAAACTTCACCCCTGCTCCGCTTAAGATGGAAGGTAACATGATACCATGTCCTGGAACATCCGTCATCTTAGCAGAAACAGTATAGGGTTTCTTATATTGTTCTGATAACTCTTTTCCAAAACGAAGCCCTTCTATAAATTCTTCTGCGCTACAAAAATCGGTATGAGTTGTATATGGTAATGCATGCCATACGATCTGACCACGTTCAATTAATTCATCCAGCTCTTTTCTTAAATCAGGGCTGCATTTTTCTATACTTACTTTTAGTGGCCATGATGGCATCGTCCAAACATACTGTTGTTTACCCATATGTTGTGTTGCTTTACAGGTAGCAATAACCTCTTTGAGCATAGAATCCGAGTATTTATCAATAACATTTGAAGATAAATCCGTAAAACCAATGTCAAAATGTGTTTTAAATACAAGTATAATCTTTTTAACCATAGGAACTCTTCTCCTTGCGTTCTCACGTTTGCTTTAAGAAATCAATATTACAATCCTTTATTCTCTTGAAAGGGGTAAGCCCAGTTCTTCCAATAATTTGTTGATTCTTTTCGGTATCATAAGATATAGCTCTTCCCAAGGTATGATAATATCCTCTGCATAACTGACCGGTTGAAATTCCAAAGTTGGCTGGAAGGAGAAATGTTCCCTAATATAATTACATACACAAAAATCAATATAGGAGTCTTTCATCATAATTCCCTTGAATAAATCAGTGATCAGTAATCCATCAATTCCAGCCCGTTTATTACAAACCACCTCATAATCACTATAGAGCTTGAATAAGCTGCCATCCGGAAGTAGAGCATGTTTACCTGGTTGCACATAAACTGGGATATGGGTTTCATCTTCAATTTTCTTAGTATATTGGTAACAATTCATGAAATTACCATGAGCACTAGCTTCCGCATCAACAATATTACCATCATAGCCAACATAAACCCAAACATGCTCCAAGTCGTACATATGTTGAATATCAAAATCATAGTAAAGCTGATATTCAATCACATAATCAACCTTATCCTTATCAATCCAGAGATCACGATTTGTCGACGGACTCTTCTGTGATTTCCTTAAGATACTATAACCAATTTGATCAATCGTAAATGGTTCATTCTTATCAAAATATAAGTGAGGAGCGTATTTTACCGCCAATTCCCTTTCATTCATTGAAACTATACCTCCGTTGATTTATTGGAAGGTTTTCTATATAAGGGAGTATCGGAATTGGTAAGTATTTTACGATTTTTAACCTGTAGATTTAATTGCTCCAATAAACCAAGCAATTCGATTGGTTTTGAAACCACATAATCCGGTATTTCCTCCTCACATTTCGGCTGCATCACATAACGTGGACTATAGCTAATGAGGATTGATGTGATTCCCATTCGGTTGGCACCTACAATATCTCTCTCAAGGTTATTACCAATCATCACAATACGGCTCTTATCTTTTTCTGTTAAACCTAATTGTTCCATAGCATGTTGAAACATAATCGGTGCTGGTTTTTCCTTGCCTAATTCGCCAGAGATTGCTTTGGCTTTAAAGCAGTAATCCAATCCATTTTCATTATAAATGTTATCAAAGGATTGTTTGGTACCATCAGCCACTAAAGCGATTGTATAACCACTTTCATATAATGTTACAAGTGTTTCTCTGGCTCCTTCAATCATTTGAGAATGAAGAACTGTTCCATCACTATCTTTAATCTCTGTGGATTCATCAATTAATGTATCTCCACTATCTATAAAAATTATTAATTCCTTATTCATCCTATCGTCCACCTTTATCATGCAGTATTTTTAATTGTTAAATGATACCTTTTAATTTAAGTTCCTTTGCCCTATGACATGCAACATAATGGCCGGGTTCCATCTCAACGAATTCAACATCCTCTGTCTTACATTTCTCCGTGCAATATTTACACCTAGTATGGAAATGACATCCAGATGGAGGATTTGCCGGATTAGGAATCTCTCCTTCCAATGGAATCCTATCATTTACCACCGTTGGATCCGCGATTGGTACCGCTGATAGTAATGCCTCGGTATAGGGATGTAGAGGCTTACCAAAAAGATCATCGGTTGGTGCATATTCCACCATTCTTCCCAGATACATAACACCCACCTTATCCGAAATATGCTCCACAACCGAGAGGTCATGACTAATAAATAAGTAGGTAAGTTGCATCTCTTCTTGTAGATCTTTGAGTAGGTTAACCACTTGTGCCTGAACGGATACGTCAAGAGCGGATACTGCTTCATCACATACAATGATACGAGGATAAAGTACCAATGCTCTTGCGATACCAATTCTTTGCCTTTGTCCACCGGAAAATGCATGGGGATATCTTTTTAGATAGCTGGGATTGAGCCCAACCTTTTGCGCTATACCCTTTACCCTTTCCTCCATTTCTTTCTTGGATAGGTTAAAGTTTGCCCGAAGCGGTTCCGAGATGATATCATAAACCGTCATACGGGGGTCTAAGGATGAAAATGGATCCTGGAAAATCATTTGTATTTCTCTACGAATCTTTTTCATCGTTTTTTTATCAATATGCTGTAAATCATATTCTGTGCCATCCTCACTCTTATAGATGACTTCACCTGCAGTAGAATTGAGTGCTCGAACAATACAACGACCTAGGGTTGTCTTACCACATCCGGATTCGCCAACGATACCTACTGTCTCACCCTTCTTCACATCAAAACTAACATTATTTACAGCCTTTACATCCACTTTTTTAGAGGAGAATGTCTTGCTCACTCCATTAACCTTCAATATCGTTTCAGGCATAACAGTCTCTCCTTATCTTGTATTTTGCTTTCCTTGTGATGGGGAATCCAGATAACATGCAACAAAATGGCCGTCTTCCACCTCACGTAAGCAGGGGTCAACCTGGCTGCATTTTACATCATCACGATAGGTACACCGATCATAAAATCCACATTTATTTTCCAAATTCATTGCAAGAGGTACGGTACCTTCAATTGAGAAGAGTCTCTCCCGTCCACCTCCGATTTTATGTACAGAGCCAAGTAAGCCTCTGGTGTAAGGATGTAATGGATTCTTAAAGATGTCCATTACAGAGCCTATCTCAACGATTCTACCAAGATACATAACCGCAACTCGATCGCAAACCTTAGCAACGGTGCCAAGATCATGGGTAATAAACAGAATCGCCATTTTGAATTCCTTTTGCAATTCTTTCATTAATTCCAGAATCTGTGCCTGTATCGTTACGTCTAGGGCCGTTGTTGGTTCATCAGCAATTAGTAGCTTTGGATTACATACCAATGCCATTGCGATTAAGGCTCTTTGTAACATACCACCGGAAAATTCATGGGGATATTGGTTGTATCTTTTTTCGGGATTCGAAATACCCACCTTACGCATTGCTTCAATAGTGATATCTTTCGCTTTCTTTTTATCCTTTGTGATATGTAGCCGTACCGACTCAGATATCTGATGACCGATTGTAAAAAGCGGAGAAAAGGAGCTCATAGGTTCTTGGAATATCATAGAAGCCATCTTTCCACGAATACTCCTGATCTCTGAACCTCCAAACTTTAAATCCAAAAGATTTAGCATCTTACCATCTACTTGAAAATTAATCTTACCGGTAGCCTTACATTTCTTATCATTAATACCTAGAATAGCTTTGCTAGTCAAACTCTTACCACAGCCAGATTCTCCTACGAGTCCGAGGGTCTCATTTTCTTTTACAGCAAAACGAACATTACGTACCGGTGTTAAGATGCCTTCGTCCATTTTGATACTAATACTTAAATCTTCTACATTAACCACATAATTTTCCATTGAATACCTCACTTAAACGGGTCTACTTATACGGGTCTGCAGCATCCCGCAAACCGTCACCTAAAAAGTTAAATGCCAAAACTGCAGTTCCTACGAATAAAACAGGGATCAGCTTCCATGGACAGTTTGCAATGTTGCTGATACTTTGGCATTCCTGGAGCAGCACGCCCCAACTGGTAGCCGGTGCACGCATACCTAAACCAAGGAAACTCATAGAAGTTTCACCTAATATCATATTAGGAATACCCAAGGTTAAGTTAACAATCAAGTAGCTCATGAAACCAGGCACTAGGTGCTTAATAATGATCTTAAAATCGGATACACCGGCAAGTTTTGCAGCTAAAACATAATCTTCCTTCTTTAAGGATAAGAACTTACTTCGTACCGTTCTTGCAAGCCCTGGCCAGCTAACAAGTGACATTATGATTGTAATGAAGATATACACCTTTGTCACAGAAATACCAGCAGGAATTGCAGCAGATAGAGCCATCCATAAAGGTAGTGTCGGGAAAGAGGAAATTACCTCAATGATTCTTTGAATAATCGTATCAACAATGCCACCATAGTAACCCGAAATACCACCAATAATAATCGCTAAGATAAAGGACATAAAGGTTCCTACTAGAGGCACTGTCAAGGATACCTGACTACCGATAAGTATTCTTGAGAATAAGTCACGGCCTAATTGATCAGCACCAAAGAGCATAACATTAACCTTATCCTTACCTTCTGGTAAGTCGGAGTTATCTACACCAAATAGATGGATGTCACTTTTAAAAATACCAAGTATTTTATAAGAAGATCCCTTAACAAAAAAGTTGATTTTGTATGGTTTTTCTTTATTTTCTACGTAAACTTTATTTTGAAATTTATCATAAGTAATATCATAATCATAAACGAAAGGACCAATGAATTCACCATTATGTACGAAATGAATCTTGCTTGGGGGTGCATTTGAATAAGTGGCTGAAAAGTCTTCCAAGCCTTGTGGAGCAATAAAGCCTGCAAAAATAGCACCGATATACAATAATGTTAATAAGATAAAGCTAATCACTGCCAGCTTATGTCTTATAAGCTTTCTCCCCATCAGCTGCCATTGAGAGGATGTATAATATTTTTCTTGCTTCGCTCTCTTCTTCTCTAATTTTTTTAATTCTTTTTCATTTAATAGAGTATCATTGGGAGCGAGATCTTTTTTTTGCTTCTCTTGACTCATTATTTACTCTCCTCTAGTAATTTAATCCTCGGGTCTAGTACTGCAAGCAGTAGGTCAGAAATTAAAGTTCCGATAACTACAAGTGTAGCAGATATCAACAAGATTCCACCAGATAGGTATACGTCCTGCGACTGCAAAGCCTTTAACAGAACCGGACCTTGTGTCGGAAGCATAAGCACGATTGCGGTAATGGTAGAACCATTAAAGATACCAGAAATCATGCCACCCAATCCACTGACAATCGGATTCAGGATTGCTCGCATTTCATATTTAAAAGTTATTGTTTGTTCACTAACACCTTTTGCTCTGGTACATAGAACATAAGGTTTTTCCTGTTCATCCAGCATCTGTGCACGTATACTACGAATCAAACCACATGCACCGGATAAACTAATAACAATCGTAGGAATGATTAGTCTCTTTAAGAATTCCACAAAAGATGCCCAGTCCGTAATTCCGCCTTCTGGGAACAGACCCATCAGGGGCTTGCCCGTCCATTTGTAAGATAAATACATCAGGAGGATGGCAAGTAGAAAGTGAGGAACAGCCAATCCTACGAAACCTATGAAAGTAAATATATAATCACCTATTTGATATTGATGCTTAGCAGAATAGATCGCAATCGGAATTGCAATTAAATAGGTAACAACTAGGGTAACAAGTGAAATTAATAAGGTTGTACCAAGGGTTTCCCCGATCTTAACCAAAACACTTTGGTTGTAGTAGAATGAGGTTCCCCAATCACCTGTCACTATCCCTTTAAGCCAATCAACATACTGTACCATAAATGGTCTGTTTGTTCCGTACATTGTACGCAAATTCTCAATATCAGCCTCTGTTACTGTTTCTCCCTGGGCAATCATATCAGTAACCATACTGTCCACAAAATCACCCGGAGGAAGCTGTATCACAAAAAACACAACAAACGATATCATTAATAATGTGAAAAAGGCTAACAGAAGCCTTTTTGCAATATAACTTAATTTATCCATAACTTATCACCATCTTAACCCTTCAACGGTTTCATTAGAAAGGGCTGTTGCAAAATATGCTTTTGTATATTTTTCAACAGCCCATATTATTAAAGTAATATAGTCTTATTGAGCAAGATATAACTGTTCAGGACGCATCATGCTAGCAAATCTATACTCATC
Source organism: Clostridiales bacterium (assembly GCA_012519195.1). GTDB lineage: Bacteria > Bacillota > Clostridia > Lachnospirales > Lachnospiraceae > Mobilitalea. Next base: position 36,486 of record JAAYQP010000189.1, read on the forward strand.
AGCCCAAACAATATTGGAAGGGAAATTTTTAATATTATTATTTACAACCCAGTTCAAAGGCATTGGAGCAAGGAAACCGATTAACCAAGTGTTTTCCTTATGTAGGTCATAAATCTTTTGCACATTTTCTGCTACAATCTGTTCTCTGTTTGATCCAGCAGCAGATTTTATAGCGTCATAAGCATTGATCAGCTCAAGAATTGCTCCGGTAGGCTCAATACCACCATTTGCAGTAGTCTTGCCATCCTCATACCATTTACCGTAAGCACCATACCAGCAAGAGAAGTTACGCATAGGAACCATAACGTCAGAACGGATTGCTGGAGAGGTAACACTGATACCCTCAAACTTAGCTTCAATATTATTTACAAGGATTGATTTAGCAACCTCAGCATCAACCTTATCAGAAATCTTTATACCGATTGCCTTATAAGCAGACTGAAGCAATGTAATATAGTCTCCTTCTGTAGAAGGATCTGTAATTGAAATTACGATTTCAAGATCACGGTTTGTACCTTTCATCTTACGATAGGTACCTTCCTTACGATCCCACGGCTCTGTCAATTCATCTAAGATTTGATTTGCTCTTTCAACATCATATTCAGTCCATTTTGTTAGCCATTCTGGATCATAACCTACTGCTCCCTGTGAAGGTGCAGACTGTTGAGGTCCGGATTGTCCATTCATAAGTGTTGCATTCATTAGATTTCTATCAACTGAGATAGAAAGCGCTTCTCTAAAGCGAACATCTTGGAACAGGGCACGTTTGTCAGCATCTTGAACAGTCTGACACAGCGCTAAAGTAGGTCCACCTGCCCATTCAGGTCTAACCCAAGGAATTACGGAATGGGTTGTCTGTGTTGCACTTACTACCGTTGAATAATCACCAGCCTCAACATATGACAGATCAATTTCACCTGCTGTCTGTTTCAGAACAACTTGGTCTGCATCGTTGATAATTACTACTTTAATGCTGTCTAGATAAGGTAACTGACGACCTTCGCTATCAACCTTCCAGAAATAAGGGTTACGAACAAGTTCATAAACCTCACCAACCTGGTTCCAATTATCTTTAACAGCGATAAAGCTTCTTAACTGAGGTACAATTGCATAATCCCAGTTGTAGTAACCGATATCTTTACCCATGGTGCTATAGTTATCCCATTGTTTATTAAAATCCTTATTTGCATTAGCAAGTGCTTCCTCTTCAGTAATCAATGGGAATGTTGGATCATCCGTAACACCATCTTTACGCGCTACATAATTCACATAGAAATGTTTCGGTAAGAACATCCACTTATTATCTACCGCTACTGCCTCAGGGAAGTTTGGCTTTGGAGCTGCAAAGGTTACAGTGAATTTATAGTCATCAACCTTCTCAAACTCTGCCCAATAGGTTTTACCATCTTTGGTAACCTGATAGCAGTTATATGGCTTAGAAGTGTATGCAGGATAATATCCTTCCTCATCAACTCCAACTGGAGTACGATCTTCATTTAATGCTGGGGTAGACATATGATCATAATAGAAAATAACATCATCAGCAGTAAATGGATGACCATCGGACCATTTCATTCCTTCACGAAGCTCAATCGTCCATACGGTTGCATCTTCGTTGGAATAAAAGTCTTTTGCAACGTTTGGTTCTACTTCACCAGAACCATCCTGTTTAAAACGGAACATGCTCTGCTCAGTATAAGGTCCCCAAGTCCAATGTCCGGAATCATTCGTAGTAATTGTGATACTACCACCATATTGACCCAGCGAAATAAGATCACTTTCTACCATTACATCACTTTCTACAGGAATACGTTCTTCCAATGCTGGAAGTGTTCCAGCACTTACCTGCTCTGCAAGCATAGGTGCCTCTTTTGAAAGTTCTTCTGTTTCATTTCCCTTGCTCTGTTCAGAGCCATTGTTTTCTACTGATGCATTATTAGAACCACTGTCAGTCGTAGGATCCTTTTTTGCACAGCCAACAAAGCTGTTAAGCATCAGGATGGATAGTAATACAAGTGATACTACTCTTTTCCATTTTCTCATAACTCATCCTCCATTTTACCTGCCCTCCGAGTAAAGTTAATATGTAATCAGTCAGGCATTAATATTATAAAGTATATTTAACTTGTATACCTATATTATCATAACAATAATGATTTGTAAATACCTTTGTGAAAAACTTATGAAAAGCTTTTCAAATTAGCATTTATGACTAGTTCAGATATATCACATTTGCTATTTTACACAATATTCTTTTATTTTTAACAATATTTTTACGCATATTACTTTTAGCATATTTAGTATACTTTATAATGATAAAAAATTTTTACCTATCTATAAGGTATCAATCCGTTTATCAAGACTTATTGTTTCTGACCTTCTATCATGATTGCAGGTACCATAATATCTGTCTCTGCTTTCTTACCATTAATCTGAGATATCAGCAGATCAATCACCTTATCTCCCATCTCAACCTCATTCTGTTTCATATGAGTAATTGGAAGACCAGAGGGCCCATCAACACAGCAGATCTTGATTTCTTCACCCACACCTGCTTGAATACGGCGTGACGCTTCTAGTATGGCGGGCATCAAACTATATTCTGCACACACAATACCATCGATCTTACCCTTATGTTCCATAAGGTAATCCATCGCTTTCCTAATATTATCTTCTCCTACCGGATGTTCATAAATGATCTCCTCAAAAGTTAAGGAGCACTCAGGTAATGTTTCTATATTACATTCTTGAGCAGCTTCATAGAATCCGTTTCTACGGTCCTGAAGGGATGAGGTGCCGATAATTTCCGATGTTGCAAAACCTATATTTTTACAGCCCTGATTCCATAGATTTTTTACTAATTCCTGAATCGCTTGTTTATTATCCGTTCTGACCGAAGGCACCGATATTCCATCTAATTTTTTATCAATCACAACTACCGGGAATCCTTCCAGTATTAGTTTTAAAATTTTCGGATTGTAATACTTTCCGTGGCAAGGCATTACAATCAAGCCATCGATCTCGGAATTAATAAGAAAATCAATCTCATCATTCTCTTTGTCACGATTATAATAGGAAAACCGTATTATTGTTTTATAACCCTGTTCCTCTGCCCTTTGATCAATTCGATAAAGCAAATCCAGACCATAGGAACTGGAAACATGTTCTAATACTATTCCTATCTTCTTTGAAGAAGAATGGACTACTTCTTTAATCTCCTCAGTAACATTCGGTTTCCGTTCTTTAACAAAGGTACCTACACCGGGGATTCTTTGAACCAATCCTTCATCTTTCAGAATTCCTAGCGCTTTCTTTACGGTAATCATGCTGACTTGAAAGATATTCTTTAACTCTTCATCAGACGGAAGTTTTGCGCCTTCTGAATATGTACCGTCATCAATCTTACCTTTTATATCATTATAAAGCTGTAAATATAAGAAATTATCTCTTGCCAATGAATAACACCCCTATTTATAATATTTAATATACTTTATATATTATACTCCTATTATTATAAAAAGAAAAGTAGTTTTATTGATTTATATCCTATAATTATGAATTTTCTAGTTATCCTGCAATTTGTATATAATCGCTGATTGCCAAAGGTTTTTCATTAGGAGACAAATACCAGCACCAAGGAATGCAAGGAATAACCATACAACAATCGTTAGATTCCACCCATATTTTTGAGATATAACGCCAATTCCATAGGTGGATAGGGAACTACCGATGTAAGCCATGGAATTTAAGGTACCAGTAATCGTAGAAACCTTTCCGACCTTTGAGAAGTATAATGGCAATAAGCTGATAAACATGGTGTTTACCCCAATCATACCAGTTGTGGTTAGGGATAGGAGTAAAACCGAGACAATCATATGACTACGTCCAAAGAGGATTAATAAGAGTAATGCAAGTGAAACAATCGTAAAGCAAGCTCCCGAAGTAGCCACTTCATTCTTAAAGTATTTTTTATTCATATAGTTTGCAGCATATACTCCTGCTAAATTAATAATTGGTAATATAGTTGTAGCTAGAATGGAGGTAACAGATCCCAGATGGAATACCTCAGATATAAAAGTAGGAACCCATGCAGTGACCCCATCCTTTAAAATTCCTTGGATTATTACACATAGTGAAATTGGAATTAATCCTACAGATATCGCCAATTTCCATATAGGAAGCTTTTCTGTTACTTGAGCTGAGCGAATATCCTTTAGTTCCCCTCTTGGATTATGTATTAATTCAATTTCCATTTCTTCCTCTTCTACTTCTTGTTGATCCGCTTTTTTTTCTAATATGCCGATACCGATAAGCCATAGAATAGCAATCATACTAATCACAGTGAAGGATGTAAAAAACACCATACGCCAACCAGTAATCTTAATCACCAAGGCGGTCATGATATATGCAGATAAGGTTCCTGCTGCAACTGTCGTTGACATAACTATGATTGCATCTTTACATTTCTCCCGATCCAAACGGACCGAGAGAATTTTAATTATCGGTGACCAGGTGAGGGATTGAACCAGGCCATTGATACACCACAAAATTAACATAGTATTTGGTTTTTGCGAAAAATACATAAGCAAATTTATCAAAGCGGTTCCTGCAACCCCGGTAAAAGTCATCCAGCGGGATGAAATACGATCCCCAAGAAAACCACTGATCAATTGTCCGAAGCCATAACAAATGAAGAAGCCTGTTCCAATCATACCGGCTCCCGCTTTTGTGAGGAAGCCGGTACTAATAATTTCATTCATGGAGGCAGAATAATTCAACCTCCCAAGATAGGTGGAGTAATAAGCCAACCAGCAGATCGCAATGAGTACTCGAACGCTCTTTGTATCTTTTAGTTGTTTTTTATTGTTTGTTTGTATTAAGGAAAGCTCCCTAGTATTTAAGTTCGACATCGATTGTATGCTCTCCTCTAGTAATTAACTTTTACTGTTTTTATTTCAAATGGACGGAATACTAAGGAGGTCTCCTGGCTTGCCGGCAACTCTTCTAGTACCTCTTCCAACATATTAGTTATAGCAAGACCCTTAACTTGTTCAGAAAAACGAATCTTTGTACTTGTCTGTGTGCCTTCCGCCTCATATAATCTGAGAATGAAAGCTTTTTCCTTATCTTCCATCGGTTTTACTGCTTCAACAATAATATTATCTGCTTCAATGGTTAGGAAGCTTTCCTCTGGCCTATTTCCCTTGAATACAATCGGTAGAATATTAAACATATAGGCAGGTTGAATAACATGTTTCGCACCAAACCCACCGGTATGAAGAACCAATGCATATCTGCAGGAATGTACTCCCTTATCTCCACGGTAATCCGGTCTGTTTCCACCTTTATGCAAGGATAGTCTCATTTGAGACTCATTTACTGAAATACCATATTTACAGTCATTTAGAATTGCTGCACCGTATCTAGTCTCGGATAGATCCGTATATTTCTGGTTGGATACTTCAAATTTAGCTTTTTCTACTGCTGTATTACGATTTGTCGGGCGCTTAATATAGCCAAATTGTACCTCTTGATATGCATAATCTGCTAGGATTGTAGTATCAAAAGCAGTTTTTAAGAATCTATGGTCATCTTGCCAATCCATAATAGTATCAAACTCGATTTCAGCACGATCTGCATAGAAGATCATATCCTGTAATAAGGTAGATTTGGATGTTAATTGATATTTGCTTCTTATCCTAAACTCAACTTCACCGTCAGATACAACTGTTCTTTCCAGTAGCTTGGCGGAATCTCTAAACTTAAATTCACAATCCGCATCATAATCCCAGTTATCCCAATCAAAAGGAACATCCTCTGCAATCAAGAAGGTATTAAGAGCATAGCCTTCACCTTTAATCTCCCGATCTACCCTCTTATCAACCAAGGACTGAATATATCCCTTCTCATTAAACTCCACATTCAAATAAGGCGTTACTAATTTATTATCGCTGAAGTTAAATACGGTAGTTTTCTCTGGATATCCTGGAATTAATTCGAGTGTAATACTAGAAAATGCCGGGATTACTACTCCCATTACTGCCAGTTTCTTATCACCATTGATATCGGTAACAATCTGTTGCTTATAATCACCTTTTACAAGGTATCCTTCCTGATAATCAAGATAAAGTACATCTTTTCGATCAAAGGATAAGGTATTCATAACCGTAACTATCAATTCATCCGTTTGTGCTGTATGGTTATCCTCCTGCTTGCTATCTAAAAGCTCATTCAGCTGATCTTTTGATTGATCTAGAACCTCAGCCATCTCACTTAATGCTTGATCATGGGCGGATGGAACACAGGTTCCTGGCAAGATATCATGGAATTGATTTACCAGTACAATATTCATTAGAGGTCGTATTCTATGATCCGATGCCTCTACTCCATTCCTAATCGCTTCTCGAACAGTCACATACTCAAGATCTCTTAGTGCAATTTCAGCAAGGCGGTTATTTTTCTTAATGGTATGCTGGTTAGTTAATGTACCACGATGTAATTCTAAGTATAATTCACCAGCGTAGGTGGATGGATTCTGTATGCTAGCCTCTAGCCTCTGCATAAATTCACTTACTGTGATATGGGAGGATCTTGGTAATCCCTCAACATCCTTAAGTCGATTCGCAATCTCAATCATCTCAAATTCAGGTCCACCGCCACCATCACCGAAACCATAGGAAAGTAAACGCATATTGGATACCGTCTTTTCCATGATTGAATTCTTGCCGCCTTCTAATAGGTGCTCAGACATGCTCTTTGGATCCGGCCAAAGGTGCGTTTTATTCATATGCACCAATACTTTTGTACCATCTAGTCCCTTCCAATAAAAGGTATCGTAAGGAAAGTCCGTAGTATCACCCCATGCCATTTTGGTAGTTAGGAAATACTTAACACCACATCCCTTCATAATTTGTGGTAGGGAAACACTATATCCAAAAGTATCTGGCAACCAGAAACTGTCTGATGTATAATCAAAATGTTCTCTAGTAAATCTCTGTCCCCAGAGGAATTGTCGAATCATCGATTCTCCGGAAGGGATGTTACAATCACACTCAATCCAAACCCCTCCGTTTGGCTCATATCTTCCTTCCGCAATTTTTTGCTTAATATCCTCAAACAAGTCTGGATAATTTTCTTTAATAATTGCAGAGTGATATGCAGAGCTTTGTATAAATTTATAGTCTGGATATTGCTCCATCAGATTCATCTGATTGGAATAGGTTCTAGCACACTTTTTTAAGGTTTCGTTCTGATCCCATAGCCAAGCAGTATCCATATGAGAATGTCCGATAAAACCTGCATAAGGTACATTCGCTGAATTTTTTTCCTGAAGAGCTTCCTTTAAAAGTTGATTTGCTTTTTCCAAACATGTTAAAAACTCTTCTTTCTCTACATTTTCATAATCATAATAGACAATCTCATGGACTTTTGTCAGTACATTAATCAGATTAGCTCTACGATAGCTATTCTCATCCAGAACCTTTACCATCTGATTTACAATTCTTAAGTTGAAGTAAGCGTCCCATACCCTTTCATTTCGAACACATATATCAACCCCATGATAAGTAATCTTAAACTCCTTATTAGGATTTACCTCAAAAGGTTGGGTACCTATAATATAATGGTTAGCATAATACTCCAAAGCAATTTCTATGTTTTCATTTGCTGCCACATTTTGCTTTAACATATCGCAATAGTGGTTACCATGGGAAGAGATAATCATCTTAGAGCTGAAGTTGCCGAAAGGTTTCCCGTCAACCCATAGCATGCCTTCATAACCATCGATTTTAGGGTAAATGTACA
>JAAYQP010000190.1 GCA_012519195.1 Clostridiales bacterium
ATAGTACAGGGATTTTATACCCTTTTTTAAGTGTAAATATTTTACTAATATCGAAAAATGAACTGCTAAGGAATTTAGGTGAGTGAAACTATACTTTCTATATCACCGTGAATAATTCAGGTTTATAACAAAAATATGTCAATAAAGTATTTATTTTGTGAAATTGTATGGAGAATAATGTAATTTGGTTCTATACTAAAAAGACAAGAAGATACATAGTAAAATATAACCTATTTTATAAATCGATTTGCAAGTAAAAATATTAAGTATTCCATAATAAGAATGTTTATTTTAATAAGGGTATATTCTATGGTAAAATAATAGAACATTAGATCATAGCACTTTCACAAGCAAACTTGGCTCAGAAGCTGTATATGTTGGATACAAAATTTATTCAATCTTAAAGTTTCGCAATGATTTATAATAACACATATTTAAAGGTGGGAAAATGAAGATGCAACAGGATGCTGATAGAAAGATAGAGATTATACGGGGTCAGGATACCTATCATATACAATGTTACCCAGGAGAGAACCTTCTTGAGGCAATGCTTCGCCAGGGAATCTATGTTAGTGCTGCTTGCAATGGTAGAGGTACCTGCGGTAAATGTAAAATACAACTATTACAGGGGAAACTTGAGCCAACCTTGCAGGACAGAAAACATTTGTCTGCCGAGGAGTTAAAGGCAGGCTTTCGACTAACCTGTCGTGCATATCCAAGAGAGGACTGCAAAGTTTTTCTAGTCTCAGAGGAAGAAAATGATTTTGATATCATCCATAATCATACAATTAATAAAAGCAATGGCCCTACCATTCAAGAAGAATATGCAATTGTAGTGGATATAGGAACAACAACCATTGCAGCCAGTTTAGTGGGTTTGACCAGTGGGGATATACTAGACACTTATACTCAAGTAAATAAGCAACGAGTCTATGGAGCAGATGTTATTTCCAGAATCCAGGCGTCGAATAATGGGAAACGAAAACTTCTTCAGAATATAATACAGAGGGATTTGCTAGAAAGCTTCCATGCTCTTATGAATAAAATGAGAATTGATAAAAAGTTGGTAAAAAGGATTGCAATAGCAGGAAATACCACAATGGGTCACCTCCTAATGGGATATTCCTGTAGTAATCTTGGTGTTTACCCTTTTCGGCCTGTAAATATTCGTCTTATTAATAAGAAGTTTCAAGAAATGTTCCATTCGGAAGAGCTTGATGCATCCGTTACTTTATTACCAGGGATTTCTGCCTTTGTTGGAGCGGATATTGCTGCAGGACTGTTGGTTTGTAATTTTGATCGAACGGATATCCCCTGCCTCTTTGTCGATCTTGGAACCAATGGAGAAATGGCAATTGGTAATAAGGATCGGATCCTAGTAAGCTCAACTGCAGCAGGTCCTGCCTTCGAAGGAGGAAATATTTCCTGCGGAGTGGGAAGTATCCCAGGAGCCATCGCCCAGGTGCTTATAGAAAATAGTAAGGATAATGTAATCACTGACAAGACCCTAAAGGAAAAAAACAATGATAACAATGCTACTGGCTCTAAACAATATCAGGTTCGGTTCAGTACGATAGGAAATCAGCCGCCGATTGGTATCTGTGGAACCGGTGTAGTGGAAATTGTTGCAGAGCTTCTTAAAAATGGTATTATCGATGAAACAGGACTGTTAGAATCTCCCTACTTTGAAAAGGGATTTCCGATTACTGAGCAGGAGATAGAGAGAAAGAAGATGTCAAGTAATAATGGCATTGTGTTCACCCAGAAGGATGTTCGTGAATTGCAACTGGCTAAGGCTGCTATCCGTGCAGGAGTTGAGACCTTACTTAACAAATATGGGGCAGCCTATGATGATATAGGCAATGTTTACTTGGCTGGAGGCTTCGGATATAGGATAAATATTAAAAAAGCGATCTCCATAGGGCTTTTGCCTAAGGAGCTATCAAGTAAGATTATTTCTATTGGGAATAGCTCCCTAGCAGGAGCTTATCAATATGTAACAGATCCATCTAGTAGAGAACGGATGGAAAGAATTATATCTAGATCCAAGGAAATCAATCTCTCCCAAGAAGAAAATTTTAAAAAGTTCTATCTTAACTATATGAATTTTGAGTTTGGAAAAGTTGTAAATTAACCTAATGTAATCTTGGAAGTGTTTCTTGTATTTTATGAAACAATCCTGTAAAATAAGGGGTGTTTCATACAATACAAAGATTGGCAGCATATGCTGAAAGAGTGAAACAATTCAAATAGAAAGGTTAGGATTTCTAATGCGAATAGGAACAGGTTATGATGTTCATAAATTAATAGAAAACAGAGATCTCATCCTAGGTGGTGTAAAGATACCTTATGAAAAGGGACTTTTAGGACATTCCGATGCGGATGTACTAGTCCATGCGGTTATGGATGCCTTATTGGGTGCAGCAGGCTTAGGAGATATCGGAAAGCATTTTCCTGATAGTGACCAGGCATATAAGGGGATATCCAGTCTGGAACTATTAAAACATGTTAAGAAATTACTAGAGGATCAGTTCTATGTTATAGAAAATATCGATGCTACCATTATTGCTCAGAAACCCAAGCTGGCCAGCTACCTTCCCCAGATGGTTACAAACATTGCAGACGCTCTTAATATTGAGGAAAGTAGGGTGAATGTTAAGGCCACTACAGAGGAAGGGCTTGGATTTACCGGAGAAGGCCTGGGAATTGCAAGCAATGCAGTATGCTTAATTGAATCCATGTTTCAATATCAATATGATGCGACCCCCAAGGCTGGAGGCGGATGTAGCGGTTGTGGTGGTTGCCCAAGGAAATAAACATTGATCTGATTGATTCGAGGTATTGACAAAAACTTTTACTATGCATACAATGATATATAAATTAAAAGGTTTAAAGGCATTGAACGGAAGAGTAACTTAAGGATATCGTATCAGAGATAGAATGTCACCGGCTGAAAGCATTCTTTACGAAGACTTGAGTGAAGTGCATCCGGGAGCTGGTCTGGTGAGGTTCCTACTTAGCTAGACACGGTAGCAGCCGTTATCTGTAAAAGAAATATACCATTATAGTATGGACTATTTTTGGTGTATAAGTAGAGTGGAACCGCGACTTTCACCGCCTCTATCTTTTGGAGGCGGTTTTTTTATTCAATAGGAAATTCCCTGTAATTTCTTATTAAACTCAATCTTTAAAGCAAACTTTAGACTGGTTAGCTATTAGGAGGATGGTATTATGGGAATTATAAAATATATTAAAGAAGAAATGCAGATTATAAAAGAGCGGGATCCTGCAATAAAAACTCCTTTAGAGGTATTTTTATACCCAAGTTTTAAAGCAATCATCCGTTACCGGATTGCTCACTTTTTATATGTGAGAAAACATTATTTTCTTGCCAGATGGTATTCCCAAAGAACCGCCCGCAAAACAGGGATAGAGATCCATCCTGGAGCAACCATAGGGAAAGGATTGTTTATCGATCACGGGAATGGAGTTGTTATTGGGGAAACAACGGTAATTGGAGATCACGTTACCTTGTATCAAGGGGTAACCTTAGGAGGAACCGGTAAGGAAAAGGGTAAACGTCATCCTACCATAGGAAATAATGTTATGATAAGCGCAGGTGCAAAGGTAATTGGATCCTTTACAGTAGGAGAAAATTCAAAAATCGGAGCTGGCTCTGTCGTACTATCTGAGGTACCTCCGAATTCTACAGTGGTTGGTGTACCGGGTAGAGTTGTAAAACGGAACAATAAGAGAGTGCCTAGAGAAGATCTGGATCAAGTTCATTTACCCGATCCTTTGCTCAATGACATGACCGGATTAAAGAAGGAAAATGAATGCCTCAAGGATGAACTGAGAAAAGTATATGATAGAATCAATGAACTGGAAAAGAAAATAAAAGAGATAGAAAATACTAAGTAATATATTATGCTAATTAAATACGAGATAAGATAAATGCGAGATAAATTAAATGCGAGGAGGAAAATGCGATGAGAATTTATAATACCCTAACACAGAAAAAGGAAGAATTTGTTCCAATCGAAGAAGGAAAAATAAAAATGTATGTCTGCGGGCCAACGGTATATAATTATATTCATATTGGAAATGCTAGACCTGCAATCATTTTTGATGCTTTTCGAAGATATATGGAGTATAAGGGCTATGAGGTTAATTACGTAACTAACTTTACCGATGTAGATGATAAAATCATCAAGAAATCAATCGAAGAAGGAGTAAGTGCTACAGAGGTATCCCAACGCTATATCAAAGAGTTTCGTAAGGATATGGAGGCTCTTAATGTAAAAGAGGCCACAAGACATCCTAAGGCAACAGAAGAAATTGATGGAATGATTCAGATGATAGAAAGTTTAATAGCAAAAGGACACGCTTATGAAAAAAATGGCACTGTATACTATAAGACCAGAAGCTTTGAGGAATACGGAAAACTGTCGAAGAAAAATATTGATGATTTAGAGGCGGGAAGTAGAATTGCCGTTAGCGAGGAAAAAGAGGATCCAATGGATTTCGTACTTTGGAAACCTAAGAAGGAAGGGGAGCCTTCCTGGGAGTCACCTTGGGGGGATGGCCGCCCAGGTTGGCATATTGAATGCTCCGTTATGAGTGCCAAGTATCTGGGAGAGGAGATTGATATTCATGCAGGAGGAGAGGACTTAATCTTCCCTCATCATGAGAATGAGATTGCCCAGAGTGAAGCAGCTAGCGGTAAGCAATTTGCAAGGTACTGGATGCATAATGCCTTTTTAAATATTGATAACAAGAAAATGTCAAAATCAGAAGGCAATTTCTTTACGGTAAGGGAGATCTGTGAACAATACCCGCCCCAGGTGCTTCGATTCTTTATGCTCAATGCCCACTATCGTAGCCCACTGAACTTTAGTAAGGAACTGATGGAGGCAGCAAAAAATTCCCTTACCAGAATACTTACCTCGGTAGGACAACTAGAATTTTTATTAAATAATGATGCATTGAAACATACCGGTCTTACTGCCGAGGAAGAAGCATTAATAAAAGAAGCAGATGCCCTACATGAGAAATACAAGGCTTCTATGGAGGACGATCTTAACACGGCAGATGCGATTGCTGCAATCTTTGAATTAGTCAAGCTAGCTAACACCAATTGCAGTGGAGATAGTAGCAAAGAATTTGTAGAATATATCTATGAGAAGCTGATCCTTCTCTGCGATATTTTAGGAATTAAGGCGCACCAAGAAGAGGAGCTTTTGGATACAGAGATTGAAAAGCTAATAGAAGAAAGGCAAGCAGCCAGAAAAAACAGAGATTTTGCCAAGGCGGATGAGATCCGTGATCAATTGTTGGAGAAGGGTATCATTCTAGAGGACACCAGAGAGGGCGTAAGATGGAAAAGGAAGTAAATCATCAGCAGGCTAGCGTTTCATTTGCAGGATATTTAAAAAACAGGTTTCAACTACCGGATACGGATATCAAATCCTACTCCCCTTTGACCCTTGCCTATATCGGAGATTGTGTCTATGAATTAATCATTCGGACCTTTATTGTAGAGCAGGGAAATGCCCCGGTAAATAAGCTTCATAAAAAAGTGATTAAACTGGTGCAGGCCACCGCTCAGGCAGAGCATTTTTATAAAATAGAAGCCCTACTTACCGAGGAGGAGACATCTGTATATAAACGAGGACGGAATGCAAAATCTTTTACTTCAGCAAAAAATGCCGGAATTGTGGAATATCGTACAGCAACCGGAGTGGAAGCACTGATCGGTTATCTTTATCTTTTAAACAGAACAGATCGAATCCTGGAGCTGATGGAACCGGTAATTGATTCAATAGTAAGTATTTCTTAACATTTTTGCCATTGTTTTGCCTTATTACCTTCTTAATATAATTGCCAGGATGTGATTAACTGGTAATGTAGACTTTATTTACAATAAAGCTGTTGCAGGATGCACATCTTTGAAAGACTGATGAATTCAAGATGTATATTATGCGACAGCTTTTATACTAGTAAGGAGAGAAAATGAGGAAAACAAGGAAGAAAATTTACTTAATTACAGCCCTAGCTGCCCTAGCAGCGTTGTTTGGCACAGGATACGGAGTTAATAAGGCAAACTCCGAAAAAGTACTGGCTGCAGAGCAAAAAAACGAAGTCGTAGAAATGCGAGTAATTGGAACGACGGATCTTCATGGACAGCTGAATAGTACGGATTATGAGATGAATGTTGATTATAATAATGGCGGCCTTGCAAGAGTGTTTGATTTAATTCAGAAGACAAAAAAAGAGTTACCGGAAGAAAACACGATTACCGTAGATGCTGGAGATACTTTGTTTGATTATACTACAGAATATATCTATTCGGAGTATCAAAATGAAATACAGCCAATCTACAAGGCTATGGCATTAGTGGGCTATGATGCCATAACTTTGGGAAATCATGATTTTGACTATGGTTATGATTATATACTTAAGCAATTAAATGAAACCGGACTCCGGGATATTACCGTGGTGTCCAATGTGTGGGATTCTAAGACAGGAGAGCATCCTTTCTTAGAGAATATGATGCTAACCCGTAACATGGTAACCAAATCCGGCAAACAGGTTGAGATAAATATTGGTATCATGGGTATGACAATCCCGAATTTATCAGGGAAAACCCATAGCTATGCTGGAATTCTAAAATCTGAGGATACGGTAATCAGTGCTAAGCAACAGGCACAAAAATTAAAGGAGATGGGTGCGGATATCATTATCTGTGTAGCCCATACTGGTATTGGACCGGTAGAACCTGCACTCAACTTTAAGAATGTTGCTTACGCTCTAACTAAAATAGAAGAAATTGATGTAGTTGTATGTGGTCATGAACATAATCTATTCCCAACCAGTGATATGACCTCTCCCTATTATAATCTACCCCAAGTAGATCGCAAAACCTACCTGATCAATGGTAAAAATGTCATTATGGCAGTAGATCGTGGAAGAGCAATTGGTGTGGTTGATTTAACCCTTGAGATTAGAGAGGATTATATAAAAATCGCTGATCGTAAATCTGAATTACGAATGGTTACTGGGGAGAATACAACAGAAAATAAAGTAATCGCTTCTCAGTATGGAGAATTAGAAGATGAGCTTCTAAAGTATAGTACAGATATTATTGGCGAGCTAGATGAGGGCACCATTATTCAAAACTATTACGGTTTATTGGGTGATAATATAGCAATCCAACTTTTTAATAATTCTAAGATTAGCTATGCTCTTAACTATATCAATACCAATGCTAAGGAATACAAGGATTATCCGATTGTTGCTGCTTCAACATATGATAGTTTCGGTGAAGGTTCTATTGATGATTTTGTTACCATCTCAGGGAAGTTCACAGAGGCTGATTTAGCTCAGCTGCAGCAATATAATAATTATCTTTACTTGTATACGATAACTGGAAAGCAGCTAAGGGAATGGTTGGAGTGGTCTGCCAGCGCCTATGAGAATATCTATTTTAAGAGTAATTGGTCGAATAAAACCATGTCAGAGCTGATGAAAGAGACAGGTTTAAAATCCCTGATCAGGGAGGACTGGATCAATGATTGGAGCAATTTCTTTATTTTTGATGGAATTGAATATGTAATTAATCCAGGAGTTGAACCAAGATATGACTTTTCTGGTAATCAAATTAATACAACAAACAGAATTAAGAGTATGACCTATAATGGGAAAGAAATAACTGACGATATGGAATTTATTATAGCTACCAATAAGATTACCAAGCCGGTTGGTGCGAATAGCGGCGTGGAAAAACAGGTGGTTTATAAGAGTTTTAACCGTAGTCAGTCAGTTCTTGCTGACTATCTGAAACAGATGTCTATCTCTGGTAGTTTAATTCCTCAGGTAGATCACAATTGGAAAGTAGATTTTCCTATTTCCGATTATAAGTTTATTACAAAAATACCATATTATGGTCATGACTTATTCCAGGAAACACCTTGGTATGAGGAATATCTTAAAGAGGAGAATGGCTACCGCTATTATATTGCTTCCTATCCGAAAGTAAATAGTGATACATCCGGACCTACGATTATCGTAGCACCCAGTGTAACACACCCAACGGCAAGTCCTTATGATATAGCGGTTTATGCTATGGATGCATCCGAAATTAAGCATTTAAGATATATACAAGGTGATTTTGATGTAAACTATACGGGATGGTCAGCGGCTAGAGAAATTACGAATCATACCTTTAAGGTGTATGATAATACAACCTTTACTGTCTATGCTGAAGATATTCATGGTAATAAGACAGTTCAAAAGATCGTAATTAATAACTTCCGAGATGATATGCTTGCAAGGCCTACTGTTGAGAAGTATACGAACCGTAAGGCGAATATTAAAGGTACAGCAGAGCCTGGGGCTACCATTGTTTTTGAGGCTTATACTGGTACCTACAAAACTACAGTAGGAAGGGATGGCAAGTATTCCTATCCCTTACCATCGCAACCTTCGGGTACTATGGTAAGTATCTATGTTGTGGATGAAGAGAAAAATATCGAGAGTGAGCGGATCACGGTTCCTGTTCACCGTACCGGACCGAATAAGCCAAGTATCAATAGCATTTTTAATATTTCGCCGTATATTTCAGGGAATACCAACGACAGCGATGCAACGGTAATTGCCATTATCGAAGATACGGTGTATGTATCAGATCAGGGTGGTAAAGAACTATATGAAGCCAATCTAGATATCTATGATCCTACTTTAAAGATTATAGAAACAGAATTTGAAGTCAATTCACTCGGTTATTACATCCTGAAGCTACCTCCTCAGGTCGGAGGAACTAAAGTAACAGTATACAATCTGGATCATGTATCTAGAAGTAGTAGGGCTACGACTGCAACCGTGGAAGAAGTAGCGCCCAATGCTCCACAGGTATATGAAATCAGTAATATTGAAAAAGCCCTATCCGGCTATGTACCATCCAATTCAAAGACAATCTATACGGTTACTTTAAAGATAGGTGATAAGTCATATACGACAAAGACCGATAAGGAAGGTAAATTCACATTTAATTTTACCGACCAGCTCCAAGCCGGTCAGATTCTAACAGTAACTGCTTCGGATAATCTAAGAGGTAATCGTTCCAGTTATCCGACAGAGGTATTGGTAAAGGATATTGAAAGTTATATTAACCAAAATTCAACTGCACTTACCATAAACAAAATTACCGTGAATTCCTTCTTGATTAGTGGTAATTCTATGGATAGTGGAACCGTTTATATAGCATTAGTTAATAGTGAGAAGGAAAGCTTTGAGAATGAGCTCTATCTTGTTGAAGCGGATGAGTTCGGTAGATATCGATACTCCTTAGAACAGGGGCTAGAGGAAGGAACAAAGATCTACACTATGGTAAGGTTTACCGATGGTAAAATCCTTATGGCAAATAAGACTGAGGTATTACCGGGACTACCGAAAAAGCCTGAATTATTACAAGAGGTTACCAATGCTGATAAACAGGTTTCGATCGTTACCAATAAGAATTGTGAAGTTACCTTAATCATTGGAGATAAAATCTATGCAACCTCAGAATTTATTTATAACGAGGAAACGAATCAATACATTTATACTTTAGAGATTGATCGTGCGGTATCTGGTACACCGATTACAATTTCAGCTACAAATGTAACGGGAGCTAGTGATATATTTACTTCCCAGGTAGTAAAGGCTGCTCCAGATCAACCTAAGGTCGATGCTGTTAAGACTGGTGATCAGAAAATTACCGGTAAAGTAGAAGTTCTCGATGAAGAAACCAAGATATTTGCTAAGATTGGTAAGAAAACCTATGAAGGTACTGTTAATAAAAAGGGTAAATTTGAAATTGAGGTACCTAAGCAGAAGAAAGGTAAAGCAATTAAGGTATGGGGAACCAATCTGGCAGGAAGGGGTCCATTAATTAAAATCACCGTAGAATAATGATCCTAAGGTATGACCTTCTTCCGGTTTGTACAGAAAGATAATCGTTACTTAAAAAACATAGCAACAAATTAATAGAAAGAACAAGGCTGCACTAGTTTCGTGAGCGATACTCTGCTCGTCAGGTAAGTAAAACGGAATGAAGTGCAGCTTTCTTTTGGAACTTTTTGATAGACCTCATCGTCTAATTTGTAACAAAAGGTGAATACTGTCAGAGTAAGTGCAAAGTATTATATCAAATTTTACTGCAATATATTTATGTAATTATTATGATTAATAGGGGGAAGAAAGGAGTGTATATTATGAAAAGGAAGAATGCTACCAGAATACTAATGTTAGTATTATTTGTTTCGCTTCTTATAACAGGATGTGGAAGTAGAAGTAAATCAAGTAATATGGCAGGAGAAGCAAAATTTTCGGGAAGAGAAAAATATGATGCACAGGATTATGACACAGGAAGTTCGGTAGGATATGAAGCTGAGGTGGATACTTCTTATACCAGTGGACCGGAAGCTTTGCAGGTAGCACCCAAGGAAACCTCTTTTGGTAATTCATCTAGCATATCATCTTCAGTTTCAAAGACTCAGGATAAAATTATACGAAGAGTTCGAATGGAGGTAGAAACTCAAGAATTTGATCAATTAATCGAAACGATTAATCAGAAGATTGAAACTCTAGGTGGTTATGTAGAAAGTTCCAGTATCACTGGTCAGCGATATTATTATAGTGAGGATTCCCGTTATGGCAAGATTGTGGCAAGAATTCCAGGGGAACATTTGGATGAATTCACTGGTACTGTAAGCAATATAGCAAATGTAGTTAATTCTGAAATGATGACGGAAAATATAACCTTGCAATACGTCGATATTGAGAGTCGAAAAAAAGCATTAAAAATCGAGCAGGAAAGGTTATTTGCTATATTAGAGAAAGAGGAAACCCTAGAGAATATCATCACTCTTGAAAGTCGGTTAAGTGATATTCGCTATGAGCTGCAAAGTATTGAAAGTCAGCTTAGAACATATGATAATCAGGTGGAATATAGTACAGTAACCTTATCCATTTATGAGGTGGAAAGAATCACACCTACAACACCGGTTAAAAAGACGGTTTGGAATCGGATTCAAACTGGATTTAGTAATACAATGTTCCATATAAGTGAAGGGTTTAAAAACTTTGTGGTTTGGTTTGTTGTAAATATACCATATCTAATTATCTGGGGTGGTATCCTTACAGCTATTGTTCTTATTACAAGAAAAATCTATCATAAACGGGAGCGGAAAAATAGAATTGAAAATAATATTGAAAATACAGAAAGAACAGATAAAGCATCAAGAAATGAGGGAAAGAAATCTTAGATTTTGGCAATGTTACCATCCAAGGGGCAAGTCTTATGATGAAGGATCATAGAAAAGGTGATAACGAGGAGTGTTCATTTGGCTAAATAAATGCAAGAATTATGGAACAATTCAGAGGATATAGGCTGCATTTGTCGTTAAATTTATCACAAGAACTATGGAAAATTATGTAAGTCAATGTTATAATAATTTATCATAGGCAGTATGTGTTCCATTCAAAATGTTCGTTAAAGGGAGTCACGATATGAGACGATTGATGCTTTGCCTGATCGCTGTCATCAGTATCTCTGGTTCGGTTCTAGATGAAGCGGTAACGGTGGCTATGCTCTCACAAAAGAAGGATTCCAAGGATGAAATGATAAGGAATGAACCGAAGATGAAGGCTATGACTCCAATGGAGGCCTTAGATCTGGTAAAAGATCGATATGCAACAAATTTTGAAAAAGTCTATGCGGAATCTTCCGATAGCTATTATTATAAACTCCCATATGCAGATTATTATCTAGTCATGGAAGGCTTCGAGGAGGACAACAGTTATCTGGTGCATTTGTACGAATTTGTAATGGATGAACCGGATACTGGAATTGGGCATACGGTAACCTATGGATGGTATACCGTGAATAAGGATACGGGTATTATTACCGAATGGATACAGTAAGAATACAAATGAATCAAGAAGATTATTAGCTAGATACCGGGTTAATTGTAGACGTTAACCCGGTTTTTTGCGTACATGGTAAATCAATTGCCTTTTACTTCACCTTATGTTAAAATCATGTAGTAAGAATAAGGCAAAATTGTATATAAGACCCAAGACTTTTGTTTAATTATTAAAGCGTTTTGTATAAATTACTGGTAATTGTTGAAAGATATTAAACATAGAAATGACAGTTTCGGATACGAATCATTGTGTTTAGAAATAATGGCTTTAGTACAACTATGATAAAGAATAAAGGAGGCAACACTATGAGTATACCAACACCGCATAATGCGGCAAAAGCAGGAGAAATAGCGAAAACAGTCCTGATGCCAGGGGATCCACTCAGAGCAAAATTTGTTGCAGAAACCTATCTGCAGGACGTGGTTTGTTTTAATCAAGTAAGAAATATGCTGGGATATACCGGTACTTATAAGGGGAAAAGGATTTCCGTCATGGGAGGTGGCATGGGCATGCCATCGATCGGAATCTATTCCTATGAATTATATCATTACTATGATGTGGATAACATTATCCGCATTGGTTCAGCCGGTGGAATTTCTGACAATGTAAAGTTAAGAGATGTTGTGATTGGTATGGGTGCTTCGACAAATTCCAATTATGCTGCCCAGTATAAGCTCCCTGGTACCTTTGCACCAATTGCTGATTTTGATCTGCTTAGAAAGGCTGTTCAAACGGCAGAAAGATTAAATATTAAAACAGTTGTAGGTAATATTCTTTCATCGGATACTTTCTATAGTGATGATAAAGATGCCAATGATCTATGGCGTAAGATGAATATACTCGCTGTTGAAATGGAAGCAGCTGCTCTTTATATGAATGCGGCAAGAGCCGGTAAGAAAGCGCTCTGCATCTTGACAATCTCCGATCATATCTATACAGGAGAGGCCTTATCTGCTGAAGATAGACAGCTAACTTTCCGCGATATGATGGAAATTGCATTGGAGATTGCATAATTGAATTAGAAAGGTGATGGATAGTTTGGATAGAAAGTTCATTTTTGAGAAAGTGGATCATACCTTATTGGCTCAAGGTGCTACCTGGGAGGATATTAAGGCGATCTGCGATGATGCGATTGCCTATAGTACAGCATCGGTTTGTATACCACCTTCCTATGTAAGAAAAGTCAAGGAATATGTTCAAGACAGAATGAAGGTCTGTACGGTAATCGGTTTCCCCAATGGTTACAATACTACGGCGGTAAAAGTATTTGAGACCAAAGATGCTATACAAAATGGTGCAGATGAAATTGACATGGTAATTAATATCGGCCATTTTAAGGATAAAAAGTATGATCTGATATTGGATGAAATTAAGCAGATTAAGGAGGCTTGTGGTAATCAGATACTTAAAGTAATTATCGAAACCTGTTTACTAACGGAAGATGAGAAAATTAAGATGTGTGAGATCGTTACCAAAGCAGGGGCTGACTTCATAAAAACCTCTACTGGCTTCTCAAGTGGCGGTGCCACTTTTGAGGATGTTGCACTATTTTCAAAACATATAGGTGACGGTGTACAGATTAAAGCCGCAGGTGGTATTTCATCCTTTGATGATGCAGAAAAGTTTATTGAACTGGGGGCATCCAGACTTGGCACTAGCCGAATTGTAAAGTTGGCAAAAAATCAGCAAAGTTCCGGCTACTAAGTATAAGAAATAGGCTATCTTCACCGAAGTGAATAGAATAAAAGGAGGTTTTGTCATGGAGGAAAGTAAAGAAGCAAAAACCAGCCTTGTTACACAGCAGAAGGGAGAATTATTAAGCAAACAAAGTATTGTAAGCCGTTCTGTGGTAAAAAATCTGATTCGAGATGCGATAGAAGCCATGAATAAAGCATATACACCATATTCCCGTTTTCAGGTAGGTGCTGCATTGCTGACTAAGGATCAGAAGATTTATACTGGATGTAATATTGAAAATGTATCCTATACGCCTACCATTTGTGCTGAAAGAACCGCGTTTTTTAAAGCCGTTAGCGAAGGAGAGAAGCGTTTCGCTGCGATTGCTATCGTTGGTGGTAAGAATGGTGTAATCACAGATTATTGCCCACCTTGTGGTGTTTGCCGGCAGGTATTACGAGAGTTTGCGGACCCAAAGAGTTTTCTTGTCATTCTAGCAAAGTCGGAGAATGATTATCTGCTGTATTTCTTGGAAGAATTATTACCAATGGGCTTTGGACCAGAACATCTATAAGATACAATCTCCTTATTCTAAGAGTGAAGCACTTTATAAGAACTATGGTTCAGGACTCCGATGATAATTCATTGGGTTTTTGAACCATTTATTATACCTAGCAATAAGAAAGATTAGAGAATGTAATGAATAATATTTCGTCAACTGTTATATTTATACTTCCATATATTTTTACGATATGTTATAATCTGCGTAACGATAACCTTATTCATTAGGATAAAAACGCGTGGAGAAAAACCGGAAAGGATTGAAAAAAATGTACTCATTTGAAGAAGTAAAATCATTTGATCCTGATATTGCAGCTGCAATAGCGCAGGAAATTGAAAGACAGAATGATCATATCGAATTGATTGCATCTGAAAATTTTGTTAGCAAGGCCGTTATGGCCGCTATGGGCAGCCAGTTAACGAATAAGTATGCAGAAGGATATCCGGGCAGACGTTATTATGGTGGCTGCGAATACGTTGATATCGTAGAGACATTAGCAATCGAAAGAGCCAAAAAGTTATTTGGTTGTACTTATGCAAATGTTCAGCCCCATTCCGGAGCTCAGGCGAATATGGCAGTGTTCTTTTCATTGCTACAACCTGGAGATACCTTTATGGGAATGAATTTAAACCATGGAGGTCATCTGACCCATGGAAGCAAGGTTAATATCAGTGGTACCTATTATCATGTAGTTCCCTATGGTGTGGATGATCAGGGTTATATTGATTATGATCAGGTATTGAGCATTGCGAAGGAATGTAAACCAAAGTTGATTGTAGCTGGTGCTAGTGCTTATGCTAGAAAGATAGATTTTAAGAAATTCCGTGAAATTGCAGATGAAGTTGGGGCTTACTTAATGGTTGATATGGCTCATATTGCTGGATTAGTGGCAGCGGGCTATCATCAGAGTCCCATTCCTTATGCTCATGTTACAACCACTACGACCCATAAGACCTTACGGGGACCAAGAGGTGGCATGATTCTAGCTAGTGAGGAGTTTGCTACGGAGCATAAGCTGAATAAATCAATATTCCCTGGAATCCAGGGTGGACCTTTGATGCATGTCATTGCAGCCAAGGCAGTATGCTTTAAAGAGGCTTTGGAGCCAAGTTTCAAAGAATATTCAGGAAACGTTGTGAAGAATGCGCAGGCTCTAGCTGAGGGATTAATCAAGCGTGGCTTCGATCTGGTGTCTGGAGGAACAGATAATCATCTGATGCTAGTGGATCTACAAAATATGGGGGTTACTGGTAAGGATGCGGAGAAGCTCTTAGAAGCAGCAAATATAACCTGTAATAAAAATACGGTTCCTAATGATCCAGCATCACCGAATGTTACAAGTGGTATCCGATTGGGTACAGCAGCTGTAACAACTAGGGGAATGAATGCAGAGGATATGGATGTAATTGCAGAAGCGATCTACCTTTTAATCAAGGATGTTGATGCAAATAAAGACAAAGCTGTACAATTGGTAAAATCCCTAACAGACAAGTATCCATTATACTAATACTATACTATCCTAATAAAAATCCTTCCTAGTATTTATCAATCTAGGAAGGATTTTTATTCATGAAAGTGAAATGGATTGTCAATTCATCTTGATAATCTTATAGAATATTTTCATTCTTGTGCTTTAACATCTTATTATAGCAACGGGACCCGAATATAATTCCTACGATGAATACTCCTGTAATACAAGTGTATTTAACAATCTTTGTCACATCTACATTTACTGTAACCGTTCGATCAACTTCTTTTGGTGTACAACAATCTCTACGCATATGAAACATCCTTTCTTTAATAATATCATAATAATGAGGAATACCAAATTTTAATATCCGAGTTCCTCCCCCACTAGAATCACCTTGATCCGTCCGGGAATTCTTGATTTTCTAGTAATAACGATCTGACAACAGATACAGTCATCCACAAGGCAATTACCGCATCTTCCCAGCTCTGCACAAGGGGTATTCTTATTCAGTCTTACTGCATTGGGCGGAGCAGCCATATTACGAACACGCTCAATACCGGTATCCACATCTGTTACTATTTTATTCATTCCTGCAATAACAATTACATTTTTCGGGCCTGCAATTAAACAGGCAACACGATTTCCATGTCCATCAATATTAATCAATTGGCCATCCAAAGTAATCGCATTGGAGCTCATAAAATAATAATCTGCCATAACAATCTTACTATACAGTTGGGAGCTCTCATCTGGAGTTTTTGCGGTACTGCGGTCATAGAGAATATAGTCGGAAGAATGCAGTTCGTCTAAGAGTCCAATCTCTTCCAAGGTTTGTGAGCCACCCCAGGAAATCGAACATCCGGGAGTGAGAAAACGTTTCGCAGTTAGCAATGCCTCTTCAGCATTTTCGCAGTAGTATCCTTCAATCCCCCGCTTGTTAAACCGTTCAATTAGGCCATCAGCTAAATTTTCATAATTAATGAGCTTAGCAGACATCTTATCATCCCTCTCCTTTTATAAAAAATGTTCATTTTCTTACATAATATACCTTTGCTATTACTATTTTATATAAAGCATAAGGAATAATCAATAAAAATCAAGAAGATATACGGTATAATACCAATCAAGTTTTATTTGTCCTAATTAGTATTTTGCGGTATACTTATTGTGTTAAAGAGATAAGGACGAATAAAGAATGTATTTTAGAAAGTTGGAAGTAATGTGAAAAGTTTGTATATTGCAGAAAAACCAAGTGTTGCAGCAGAATTTGCAAAAGCGCTTAAGATTTCAGGCAGTAAGAAAAATGGTTATATCGAATCGGAGGATTCGATTGTTACTTGGTGTGTTGGCCATCTGGTAACCATGAGCTATCCGGATGCTTATGATCCGGCTTTAAAGAAATGGAGTATGGCTACCCTACCATTTCTTCCAAAGAAATATCGTTACGAAATAATCCCGAATGTTAAAAAGCAGTTTGCTATTGTTAGAGAATTATTAAACCGTAAGGATGTTGATAAAATTTATGTCTGTACCGACTCTGGGCGGGAAGGAGAGTACATATATCGCTTGGTGGATCAGGAAGCCAAGGTACCGGATACGAAGGAAAAGAGAAGAGTATGGATCGATTCACAGACAGAGGATGAGATCCTGCGAGGGATTCGAGAGGCAAAGCCCTTAAAGGAATATGATAATTTGGCAGATGCAGCTTATCTGCGTGCACAAGAGGATTACCTTATGGGAATTAATTTTTCTAGGGCTTTGACCTTAAAGTATGGGAATGAGATCCAAAGGTTTTTGAATTCTGAGAAATGGTCGGCCATTTCTGTTGGCCGTGTGATGACCTGTGTACTAGGTATGGTAGTGCGAAGGGAGCGGGAGGTCCGTAATTTCGTTAAAACTCCTTTTTACCGTATTTTATCCAGTATTCAGGCAGAGGATAAGGATTTTACGGCTGAATTTCGTGCCGTAGAAGGTTCCAAGTATTTTAATTCTCCATTGCTGTATAAAGAAAATGGTTTCAAGGAGAAAACCACTGCCGTTCATGTGATCAAGGAGCTGGTAGGGGATATTCCGCATCTACAGGATGATGGTTCCTGGAGTAGTCAAGCCGATCAGGAGGAGCAATTACTAGCGGAAGTGGTTCAGGTAGATAAGAAGAAAGAGAAGAAGAATCCACCCCTGCTGTTTAATCTGGCGGAGTTACAAAATGAATGCTCTAAGAATTTTAAAATCAGTCCGGACGAAACCCTACAGATTACCCAAGAGCTTTATGAAAAGAAGATGGTGACCTATCCAAGAACGGATGCCAGAGTATTATCCACAGCAGTGGCGAAAGAAATACATAAAAATATTAAGGGCTTACAGGGGCTAAATCATGTAAAGAATTTTGCCACAGAGATTCTAGAGCAGGGTTCCTATAAAAATATTACCAAGACCCGATATGTCAATGATAGCCAGATCACCGATCACTATGCCATTATTCCTACGGGTCAAGGATTAAATAATCTGCGTTCCCTTTCTCATACGGCAATCGGGGTTTATGAAGTCATTGTAAGACGATTTTTAAGTATATTTTACCCGGCTGCTGAATATCGTAGACTTGGGATTACGCTTCAGATTAAGGGAGAGAACTTTTTCGCATCTTTTCGCATGTTAGAGAAGGAGGGCTACCTTAAAGTACTGGGTAATAACAATACGAAAGCATCTGGAAAAGCAAATGATAAGGTAGATAATGCAAAGAATGACCTTAAGGAGAATGAGGAGAATCAGGAAGAGGATAATTCCGATCAATCGCTCCTTGCGATACTTATGAGCTTAAGGAAGGGTAAAATGCTACCGGTGAAAACAATCACGATAAAGGAAGGGGAGACGACTCCTCCTAAGAGATACAATTCTGGATCCTTAATACTAGCTATGGAAAATGCTGGTCAGCTGATTGAGGACGAAGAACTTCGATCTCAAATTAAGGGTAGCGGTATCGGTACCAGTGCAACAAGAGCAGAGATCTTAAATAAGTTAGTTAAGATCAATTATCTGAGCTTAAATAAGAAAACCCAAATCATAACACCGACTCTCCTAGGAGAACTTGTCTATGAGGTTGTTGATTCATCGATAAAATCCTTGCTTAATGCAGAACTAACAGCTAGTTGGGAGAAGGGGTTGACCTATGTGGCACAAGGTCAGATCTCCAAGGAAGAATACACGGCAAAATTAGAGGCCTTTGTTGCCCGAAGGGTGGAAGCTGTAAAATCCTTAAATAACCAGACTGCACTTAATAAGGTATTTCAAGAGGCTGCTGCAAACTATACAAATATGCAGACAAAATAGAATATATCAAGGAATAATCAGCAAAGAAGAAAAGGGGTATCATTATGTCAGAGCATCTTAAAATTCAATCACTTTTTAATTTAGAGGAAACCATGGCTTCCGATATATTTGATGGATGTACCTATCCATGGGAGGTATTAAGCAAGATTAAGACAGAAATCCTTCGTATCGGGAACACTCTACCGGAGGAGGAATACGATAAGGTTGCAGAGGATGTTTGGATCGCAAAAACTGCAAAAATAGCGCCGACTGCTTCCATCAATGGTCCTGCAATCATTGGTAAGGATACAGAAGTCCGTCATTGCGCTTTTATCAGGGGCAGTGCTATTGTTGGGGAAGGTTGTGTAGTAGGTAATTCAACAGAGTTAAAAAATGTAATTCTTTTTAATAAGGTTCAAGTTCCACACTATAATTATGTAGGGGATTCCATTCTTGGTTATCGATCCCATATGGGTGCAGGTTCCATTACCTCGAATGTAAAATCGGATAAAACCTTAGTTACTGTTAAAGATGGTGAGCAAAAGATTGAAACCGGATTAAAAAAATTCGGAGCGATGCTGGGGGATAATGTAGAAGTTGGTTGTAACAGTGTTTTGAATCCCGGAACCATCGTCGGAAGAAATTCGAATATTTATCCATTATCCATGGTAAGAGGATATGTACCAGCTGGAAGCATTTACAAAAAGGCTGGGGAGATTATTTCAAAACAATAAAGTTTTTTCTAAAAAACTATGGACTTATCCTTACTTTTATGCGAAAATATGTTAAGTAAATAACAATACTTTTCATCTGCAAAGCAGTGGCTGCCTAAATGTGATTCGCTTTGGGCAGAGTACATATTTGTTATTTCGTTCATAGCAAGTGAATTGGTATAGGAAGCCTAATATCAATTTAACTTGTTTTTATAGGGGAGTGCAGCTTGTCTGTAGTCCCTTGCTGTTATGACATTTGAATTCATTAGAGGATCAGAAAGTGATTACTATGAATTCGTCTTGCTAGCATTGTATATTACTATTAGAAAAATGTAATGCGATACTATGTAAATTGAAAGGAGTTTCAACAACATGATTTATTCACACGAAGTAAAAATGATGTGTCCTGTTGCACAAGGTGTTAACCATGGTGCAGCGCCAATTCCGGAAGAAGCCAAATGGGTAAAATCCAAAGAAGTAAAAGATATTTCCGGTTTTACACATGGTGTTGGCTGGTGTGCACCTCAACAAGGAGCATGTAAGCTAACCTTGAATGTTAAAGATGGTATTATTCAGGAGGCATTGGTTGAGACAATTGGTTGTTCCGGTATGACTCACTCTGCAGCTATGGCATCTGAAATTCTACCAGGAAGAACACTTCTTGAAGCATTAAATACCGACTTGGTATGTGATGCAATCAATACTGCTATGAGAGAATTATTCCTGCAGATTGTATATGGTAGAACACAGAGTGCTTTCTCTGAAGATGGCCTTCCTATTGGTGCTGGTTTAGAGGACTTAGGAAAAGGTCTTCGTAGCCAGGTTGGTACAATGTATGGAACTTTAGAAAAGGGTCCTCGCTACCTAGAAATGGCAGAAGGTTATGTAACTGGTATCGCTCTTGATGAGAATAATGAAATCATCGGTTATCAATTCGTAAGTCTTGGTAAAATGATGGATTTCATCAAAAAAGGCGATGACGCTAACACAGCATATGAGAAATCCAAGGGACAATATGGACGTGTTGAAGATGCTGTAAAGATCATTGACCCGAGACGCGAATAGTAAAGGAGGATACATACGATGGCTTTATTTGAATCATATGAAAGAAGAATAAATCAAATTAATGCGGTATTAAATAAATACGGCATTGCTTCCATAGAAGAAGCAGAGAAAATTACTAAGGATGCTGGCCTTGATGTATACAACATGGTTAAAGGTATTCAGCCTATCTGCTTCGAAAATGCTTGCTGGGCTTATATCGTAGGTGCAGCAATTGCAATTAAAAAAGACGCTAGAAAGGCTTCTGAAGCAGCTGCAGCAATCGGTGAAGGTTTACAGGCTTTCTGTATTCCTGGTTCCGTAGCAGATCAGAGAAAAGTTGGTTTGGGTCATGGTAACCTTGGTAAGATGTTACTTGAAGAGTCAACCGAATGCTTCTGCTTCCTAGCAGGTCATGAGTCTTTCGCAGCAGCAGAAGGTGCTATTGGTATTGCACAATCTGCAAACAAAGTTAGAAAGAAACCACTAAGAGTTATCTTAAATGGTTTAGGAAAAGACGCAGCACAGATCATCTCCCGTATCAATGGATTTACCTATGTTGAGACAGAGATGGATTATCATACAGGTGAAGTTAAGGAAGTATTTAGAAGAGCTTACTCCAAAGGACCTAGAGCAGCCGTTAATTGCTATGGCGCTAATGATGTAACGGAAGGTGTTGCAATCATGCATAAGGAGAATGTTGACGTATCCATCACTGGTAACTCAACCAACCCTACTAGATTCCAACATCCAGTTGCAGGTACCTATAAGAAAGAACGCCTTGAGCAGGGCAAGAAATACTTCTCCGTTGCTTCCGGTGGTGGTACTGGTAGAACACTTCATCCAGACAACATGGCAGCAGGTCCTGCTTCCTACGGTATGACAGATACTA
>JAAYQP010000191.1 GCA_012519195.1 Clostridiales bacterium
ATCAATGAAACATCAATTTAAGAGTAAAAGGCTCTATTATTTCTTTGCCTTATCCCTTGTGCTAATCATAGGATTGCTTTTCGCACCCAGTGAGAAAGTTACCGCTAATGATAAAGAGATCTATAGTGACGGAATTTATCGCTATATGATTACGAATGAAGTAGATAAAGAGGTCCAGTTAATTGGTGTAGAAACGACTGAGGAGATGGAGGAACTTTATATTCCAGGAAAAGTTACGATTGATGAGAAGGAATATGTAGTTGCATCGGTTTATTTTAATTGGAATTATTACGAGAATGAGAAGTATGCGAAATTCTTCAATAGTGTTAAAAAGCTAAATGTAGCAGATACCTTTACAGGAACTTTAGATGAACCTACTTACGCTTTTTTGAACTTAACGACGATTGAATTTCAAGGGAAATCAGTACCTAAAGAAATTAAAGTTTCTTTAAGTAATCGGGCTATAAAGGATATTGTATTTATCGTACCTAAGGGAAAGGAAGTTGCATATTCAAGAGTAATTCGAATGTACATTAATTACTATGTATCAAGTGATTTGTATGAGCAAGAGATCGAAATAACACCAACGGTAGTATCAAAAGATGTTACAGATATTGAGTATGGGTATTTTGCTGTTGACGGATTTATCTATAAGGTGATTGATTATGCTAAGGATGGAGTTGGGAA
This sequence comes from Clostridiales bacterium, assembly GCA_012519195.1. Lineage (GTDB taxonomy): Bacteria > Bacillota > Clostridia > Lachnospirales > Lachnospiraceae > Mobilitalea. Next base: position 688 of record JAAYQP010000191.1, read on the forward strand.
GGTTCAGCTCGTTGGCATTACCCATCCGCTGAAGAGATCTTATATTGCACTACCTGAAACGGTTAGAAACAATGGATATCGATATCAACTTACAAGTCTTGCCCGTTTTAGTTTGATCGGCTGTGGAGCAAGGGTAATTGTTGTACCGGATAGTGTTACGGAGATGGAAAGTTCCGTATTCGATAGAAGAGTGGAATTGCTTTTTCTATCACAGAACTGCAAAGTAATTCCAAGAAGTCTAATTACGGATGAAAATAATGAAACAAATTTACGTTTTGTCCATGTACCAGAAGGAGTTACTACTATATCGGATTATGCTTTTAATGATATACCTTCCAATACGGCAAGTATTATTCTTCCTACTACAATTAAGAAGGTTGGCAAGGAATCCTTATCTACATTTAAGCTCGTAACTTTTCTGAATAAAAAGCCACTGGATAAAGTAGCGTCTGCGATTAAAAAGGGCACAACGGTGAAGGTAAACAAATCAGCGATCTCAACCTTTAAGAAGGTCCTTGGAAATAAGGCTTCCGTTGTAGAAGCTAAGAATATTGTTAAAACTAAGAGTTTGACTGTAAATAAAGAAAATATAAAGATCAATACGATAAATACCGCAACGATTACTGCAAAACTTACAAAGGGTTCCAATGAGACAATTTATTGGTTATCAACAGATCCGGAACTTATAGAGATATCGTCAAAAGGAGTAATTACTCCAAAGAAAGCTGGAATAGCTTATGTTGTAGCTTATACGAGAACTTCTGGAAAGCATAAAGCAATAAAGATTACGATTACTGAAACCACATTTGAGGAAGGAATATTTAGCTATCGAATCACAAATCCAGCCAAGAAAACGGTTAGTCTGTGTCAGGTTCGTCCAACGAAAAACTTAAAAGTCTTGAATATTCCTGAGACGGTTAAGTATAAGAAAGTCAAATATACGGTTACAGGTGTCATTGCTAATCCAGAGGATACCAGTATTCCATTAATACCGGATGACTTCGTAAGCAATAAAATTAAAGAAATAACATTTCCCAAAACAATAAGTGGTACCGTTGGTTATTTAGGAAAATTGAAGCATATTAATAGCATAACTTTTAAAGGTAAGAATGCTCCGGATGCGATTTGCGATTGGTATTTGGATGATGGATTGTTAGCATGGCAAACAGTAATCTGCGTTCCAAAGGGCAGTGTGAATTCTTATACCACGGCACTTTGGATGAGATATGGGAATAATACTTATGCAGGAAAGCATTATGGCTGTTCAATGGATTTTAACATCGTTGAAAGTGGTAATAAGCAAGTACAACGATTTGTGGTAGATGGTATTGTATATCGAGTGACGAAATATGCTGGAAAGAAAAATGGAGAGGTAGCGGTAAAGGGAGTGGATATAAATCTTAAGAAAATCAATATCAAGAAAACCGTTACCTACAATGGATATACCTATAAGGTAACCGAGATTTATAAAGGGGCTTTAAAGAATAGTGATGGAAAAGAGATCAGCATTGACAAATTCATAAAAAAGAGAAATACAGAAGAAAGGTTTCGTGCTCCGGTTTACTATGTTTTGTAGCCAGAATACAAAAAATATGTATTATAAAAAATAGAAATACTCCCCTTGGATATATAGTAGAAAATTTAATTTTCTACATTTTAACGCATATATTAGAATAAAGAATTTTATTGAGGCAATTTATGATTATTCATGTAGTGCAACCTGGAGAAACGGCATATTCAATAGCGGAGTATTATGGAATATCAATCGATTGGTTGATTCGGGAAAATGGAATTGAAGATCCGCTAAAACCAGTCGTTGGAAATACTTATGTAATCCTTTTCCCGGAAGAAACCTATGTCATTCAAGAGGGGGATACGCTGGAAAGTATAGCAAATCGGTTCAATGTTACTATTATGGATCTTCTTAGAAACAATACTTATCTGGCAGATCAGGGAAGTTTAGTTCCCGGAGAAACTTTAGTCATACGTTATGTCGATACCAAAATAGGTCAAATTGCAATCAATGGTTATGCTTATTCTTTTATTAACCTAACCACTTTGAGAAAAACATTACCTTTCTTAACTTATTTAACGATCTATAGTTATGATATTACCCAGGGTGGAATATTGATTGAAATCGAGGATACGCCCATTATCCAGCTGGCAAAGCAATATGGGGTTGCACCAATTATGTTATTAAAATTTCAAGATATGGTATCCATGGATGTACAAAATTTTATGTTTCGTATCCTTACAGATATAGAGATACAGGAAAAATTTATCAATGATGTATTGGCTGTAATTGAAAGAAAGGGATATATGGGATTAACTTTCGATACACCGTATATATATCCTGCCTATAGAGAACAGTATGTTACATTTGTTTCTATACTAACAAAACGATTGAGGGAAAGAGATCTAATTGTATTTGATGGATTAAGTCCAACATCTTTTGAATTGGTTACCGGTGTTATTTATTCGGAAAAAGAAATCTTTGATATAAGTACCTTTGTAGATGGGACCGTAATTTTAACCTATGAACTAGCCAGAATTCAAGGTGTTCCCACAGCTTCTATCGATTTTAACTCGAAAGAGGAACTTCTTCAATCAACCTTATTACCAGTATTAGCTCCTGAGGATATACAACTGGGAATATCAACGATAGGGTATCGCTGGGAACTGCCATTTGTGGCCGGTGTCTCGGTAGGAAATGCAATTTCTAATACCGGTGCAGTACAGGTGGCAAGAGACTTTAAGATTGAAGTTCAGTATGATTATGTAGCAGAAGTGGCTTATTTCGTATATGAGGAAGCTGGAAGAGAATTTTTAGTTCTTTATATGGATGCAAGAAGTATGGAGGCTTATTTACAATTAGCGCATCGGAACAATATCAATGGTATTGCTATTTGGAATATCATGGAATACTTCTATGACCTATGGTTACTCATAAATGGGCAATTTGATGTTGTAAAAGTAATTTGATGCTCGCTTGTCGCTCATAGCGGTACATAAGGCCCTGGCAGAAAATATGGATCGATATCTATCTGCCAAACCTGAGTACCTAGTGACAAACGATCTATTTATTGATTTAAATCATACGCTATTTTCGAAAACCTAAAATCTGATACACAAGGTTATCATGAAAACAGGGCTACCACAAAAGCAAATATGACCCCCATATGTTAGACTGAAAAATCTAACATATGGGGGTCATTTCAGAGACAGTCCCTTTTGGTTGTGCGCCCAGTATGGGCAATCGATCTATAGATTTGTCATTTTAACTCAGCTAATGCAGCTTTTGCTTCTTCTTCCGTATCATTAAAAATAAACTTATATAATTCCACTCGGTTAACTTCCCAATCTAAGACGATAGGATATCCAATACCATTATAACGTTTCGGTGCTTCAAATGCGCCATCAACTGGGATACGGAAGGTATCCATGGTAAGGATCTTGTTTTCAACGATACTTTCCATTGCAAGGGCAATTTGCTTTTCGGTCAGATTGGTATTGACATAGCCAAGACACTCTTTTGTAATATCAAATAGCTTAAATATATTTGTCGTTTTATAACTATCAAAGATTGCTTTTAAGGCTCTTTGCTGGCGAACAACTCGTCCATAATCATTATTCGCTCCACCAAGGGTCTTAACCTTACGAACCCGGCAGTATCCCATTAATTGATTACCATTTAACTTATTCACACCGGGCTTCACATTACGATATTTCTTTTTTGAGATATAGTTCGTTTTATTTAGGTATTCTGCTTCTTCCTTGCCAAGTTCTATGGTAACGCCGCCTAGTAAATCTACAATTTTCTCAAATGATTCAAAATTAACCGATGCATAACCGTCTATTTTAATTTTATAATTTTTTTCAACGGTATCAACCAATAGCTTTGCTCCGCCTTTGGAATAGGCAGAATTTAATTTATTCGCCTTATAACCTTCGATTTCAACATAACTATCGCGAAGCAAAGAAGTCAGCTTGATGGTATCATCCTTGGTATTTATGGAAGCAATCATCATGGAATCAGTATTTTTAGCTCCTCCAATTTCTTCAATTCCAAAGATCAAATAATTGGTTACATACTCTTCCTGTCTTAGTCCCTCAATGGATGGAAGTAGATTTTCGTCCTCATTATCTGGAAGCTTGCTCTCAGTACTGATATTGCTAAATACAAAATTACTTGCAGTCCGATATAGTAATCGACGACCGCTCTTAGTTCCAAGAACAAGACCAATAGCAATTAATAGCACAACTGCGACCAAACCGACAGCCTTTAAAAATCTATGTTTCTTTTTCTTAAGGGGTCTTCTTTTTGATCTGGTACTATGCATCCTCTGCTCTGAGGCTGCTGCTTGCTCTTCATTCATGATCTCTTTGACTTGTTGCTTTAATAATTCTTCTATATTTTTATCCCGCATAGTTCTCCCTTCCTCATAGGTTAATTCTTGCTTATCCTCACTTTCGCTTTAATTATATCATGTCAGCTTTTCTAATTCTGTCAAGTGTTTATGAAGAAATTACGTTTTCATTTGTGTATGTTTTATTGGTAGATATAACAAAATTAGGATAGTTAAAAATTGCGTTAATTCTGTGTTAAAAATATAAAATATTTCTTAAGGTATCTTAATCCCTATGTATACTTAAATGGCTTAACATAATCCCTATGACGAATCAAAAAAATGTGCACCATCAATTATCATGATCACAAAAGTTTACACATAAATCACAATATTTTACATGGTTAAGTAATTAACAATGTATTTAACAATAAAATACACAAATACAAAAATTCTGTTTCTTCTGAAAATGTAACCGGAATGATATAGTTTACTCATCAACAGGCGACATAAATATAACTGCTAAGAGTAACTTAATTCATCTCAATAATACTTAAGGTATTATAAATTATTTCAAAAAAGGAAAGGAAGAGGGTTTATGAAAAAAACATTAGTAAGTCTTGTACTGTGTCTTTCGTTGTTAGGAGCAATGTTAACGGGGTGCAGCTCTGCAAAGAATGATACAGCGAAAACACCAGCAACGAATAACAACAGTAGCAAAGAGGAGAAGAATGAAAGTAAAAATGAAAGTAAAGACGACAAAGACAGTGGATCAAAACAATATCGTGTAGCTTATATTGCAAGAACACAGTCTGACTCATTTGCGGCATGGCTTGCGAACGAGATGAAAGCAGCAGCAGAAAAATATGACGATATTACATTAGATGTATTTGACGGACAGGCTGATGACGAAAAAGAAAATGCAGCAATTGAAAATGCCATTACTAATGGTTATGATGCTATTATCGTACAGCCTAATAATGGTGAAGCTCAAAGACCTTATGTTGAGAAAATCGTTGAAGCAGGTATTATTGCAATAACAACGAATGCTCGTATTGATGGTATTGAAGGAGCATCCTCCGTTGACGCGGATCCGTATAAGCAGGCAGCAGTTAACGCAGAATTAGCATTAGAGCAAGTTCCTGAGAATGGTAAAGTGGTTGTGCTTAATGGTCCTTCTGGTAACTTCCATGCGGATGAGAGAAGAAAAGCATGGCAGGCAGAATTCTTTGATAAGAGACCTGACGTAACCATCGTTGCAGAGGATATTGCACACTGGAATAAAGATGAAGCTATGGCATTTATGGAAGACTGGGTAACTGCACATGGTCAAATCGATGCAATCATCTCTATGAATGATAATATGGCAGCAGGTGCCTTAGAAATCGTTCAGGATTACTCCAAGATCTTATCTTATGGTGTTGATGGAACAGCAGAAGCTTGCTTGCTCATTCAAGAAGGAAAAATGACATCCACATGTCTACAGTCTGCAATTGATCTAGCAGAGTTAAATATGGAAACAGTTCATAAATTACTTACAGGCGAAGAAACCAAGATTGATGTAGATATTGAAGAAGTTCTAATCACAAAAGAGAATGCTGGTGACTTTGTTGAAATGTATAAAGAGAGAGGCCTGATTAAAGAGTAAGTAATGCGCTCAAATTGATAAAAGCCTATATCCGGCAGGAGATGTATTTCCTGCCGGTTTTTAATTCTTGACAAGTGAATTGGCTTAGGTATTCACTTGTATACGCAAAGAGTAAAATGGCTTATCGATTCATCATGTATACGCTTAGGATATTTCTATGGGGGAGTAAGTGAAGTTCAGTGTTTGTTTGCAAATAGAAAATTAATGGAGGCATACTACATGAACATATTAAAAAAACGAAAGAAATCAAATACACCACGAAAAGCATTAAATTTGAACAGTATCAAAAGTAAGATGATCTTATTCCTAGGATCCATGTTATTCGCTATTAGTATTGGAACAGGACTCATGTCGTATCATATCTCTTCCCGGGCTTTAATCAATAATATAGAGCAGATGCTACCTGAAATAGCCAAAGAATCCGCCTTGTTACTGGAAAATAATATAGCTGCAGGTTTTGAACGGTTAGAAACCATAGCCTATAATCTAAAAAATATTGAATCAGAAGAAGACGAAGCAAATTCAAAACTGAAGATCTGGAAGGTAAAAGGAAATTATCTTTTGTTAGGCATGGCAGATACCAAGGGGCTTCTGCTAACCTCTGACAATAAGAAGATCAACATTGGGGACATGGATATTTATCAAAAGGCTTTACAAGGAGAGCAGGCAGTAAGTGAACCGATACCGGATTCCTTTGGTATATCGGGCCTTACGGAAGGTAGTCTAGTTGTGGCATATGCACATCCCATCAAAGTTGGTGGTAAGGTAGATCGGGTCCTAGTCGGTGTAAAATCCGGGAATGAGTTTAGTACTTTGGTTAATGACATTTCTTTTGGAAAGACAGGCAGGGCATATATGATCAATGAAGACGGTGATATCATCGCCCATAACAACCTATCCTTAGTCTATGACAAGGTCAATTATATTCAGGAAGCCAGCAAGGATAAATCCTTCCAGCAACTCGCAGAAATGCTTATTTTAATGAAGAATGGAGAAATCGGAGCGGGTGAGTATCGTTATAATGGTACAAAGCATTTTGCAGGATATGCGCCGGTTGGTTCTACCGGATGGTCAATTGCTATCGCTGGCGAACGAAGTGATCTCTTGTCGGGATTAAATGATTTAAAACAAAGTTCGATTACTAACACAATTATATTTATGTTACTGGGGGTTTCTGGGGTCTTCCTTATAACCAATAGTATCACAAAAGGATTCATTGTGATTTCTGGTAGTATTCGCTTCATGGCAAATGGGGATCTATCTCAGGAGATACCTCAGCAATATTGTAAGAAAAAAGATGAGATTGGTATCCTAGCAGATTCCCTGTCGAAGATGCAAGGATTTTTGCGGCAAATTATAGAGGATATAAAAAGTAGCTCCACAGAGATCGATGACTATTCCGATAATTTATCTAAAGTTACCGATACGGTTACAGATGCTACCAATCATGTAACCGCTTCCATACAAGATATAGCAAAAGGGGCTAGCGAACAGGCAGAAGAATTCATGAGGATGATGGAAGGATTAAACCATTTCTCTGAGGAACTGGGCACTATGGTTAATCTGATTGCTGGGATTGATCAATTCGCTTTTAATATTGGCGAATTGACAGAAACAAGTAATAGCAAGATGCAGTTTATGGTAAGTTCCTCCCGTAGAATTAATGAAACCTTCCTAGGCTTTATTGATAAGATTTCTGTCTTAAGTGAAAACATTCAAAAAGTAAATGAGATTGCAAATTATATTAATGAAATTGCAGGCCAGACGAATCTTTTGTCGTTAAATGCTGCTATAGAGGCGGCCAGGGCGGGGGAAGCTGGTAAAGGCTTTGCGGTGGTTGCTGACCATATCCGCAGTCTTGCAGATCAGACCAAGAATTTGTCTATACATATTAACACCATAATTCAAGGTGTCAGTGAGGAAACAGGAAAGATGGTAGTATCCACAAAATCGCTCAATCAGGAACTGGATCAACAGATTGAAGTTTTAGATACCACGATGAAGTCCTTTGAGACCATGATCCAGGCCTTCCAAAAGATTGCTCCGGAAATCAGGGAGGTTAATACTTCCGCACAAGAGATTGATCAGGAGAAGAATCGAATTATCGGCAAGATGGAGGGGGTTGCCGCCATAGCGCAGCAGACCTGTGCATCTACGGAAGAGATCGCGGCATCCGCAGAGGAAATGAGCGCCTCCATGGATGAAATAACGAGTGCTACTAAAGTATTAGCCACTACGACAAAAAGTATGCAGGAACGGGTGGATCATTTCAAGTTAAATTAGGATGCTGACCACAATATTTTACATCTCCATCGCAATATTTTACTCAGTTAAAAAGTTGTCAAATGGATTTGTTAATAAAATACACCAAGATAGAAATTCTGTTTCTTCTGAATATTTACCTGCAATGTTATAGTTTAGATAGTAACAAGAGAACATCCTGGCTATTGCAAAGAAAAAATAGGGAGGACAAAAATGAAACAAGATATCAAGATTAGAGTCTCACAAATTGAGAAATCATTTCCTGGTGTTAAAGCTCTGAATAAAATTGATTTTGCAGTACGGCGGGGTACGGTTCATGCTTTATGCGGCGAAAATGGTGCTGGCAAATCCACACTAATGAAAATTATTAATGGCATTTACAAACCGGATGCTGGACAGATCTTTATTGATGAGAAACCGGTAAAAATACAAAATCCAATTCATGCAAGGCAGCATGGTATTGCCAT
>JAAYQP010000192.1 GCA_012519195.1 Clostridiales bacterium
AATATTCTTCTCGTTGTGGTTTACTGTAATAGCTATCAGACATCATTAAATACCAATGAACATCCTTTAATACTGTATTCTGTGGTGTGCTAAAGGAATATTGGCTTTTCCCAATATATTTAATTATAGACGCATTTGTTCCTGTCTCTTCCTTAACCTCTCGGATTGCAGTTTCTTTATATTCTTCGCCTTCCTCAACGGTCCCTTTCGGTAACACCCACCCTTCATATTTGTTCTTGTAGTTTTTATACAGTAATAAAATCTTTCCTCTGAAAATCACTACACCACCACAGCTCGTTGCTTCAACCATCGCAAAACCTCCTGCTTTTTGGTGTATCGTCTTATCTGAATAAAAGTATACATCAATATGAACAAGTTTTCAACTCAATTTTTATTAGCAAACAAGAAATACATTTAACTCTATACCAAAAGCATTCAGGATATTAATAATTATTCTCATTAATTAAAATATGCATCAAAGATCTTTCTTGCGATTGGAACAGCATATTCACTTCCCGTTCCTACACTTTCAACAACTATGCTAACTGCTATTTCAGGATTATCAAAAGGAGCGTAGCCAATAAACCAAGAATGAGCCTTCTCTTTTCCATGTTCTGCCGATCCGGTCTTGCCTGCTACCTCCACCTCCATATCTTTTAACTTTGTCGCCGAACCATCCGTAACGACCTTCCGCATCATTTCTGCGATATAATCTGCCTCCATAGCTGTCATTGGTTTGGAATAAAGCTGAGGGGTAAAGGTTTTTACCTTACCTCCATCTTCATTTTCAACGCGATCAACAACATAGGGTCGCATCATTGCACCACCATTGGCAATCGTAGATACAAGCATTGCATTATGCAGCGGGGTAATTAAAGTTCTCCCCTGTCCTATTGCGGTCTGCATAGCTTCCTTTTTACTGGAATTGGCCTTCTGCAGGGGAAAGCTACTCTTACCACTTGCCATGGTTACTGGCAAATATTTATTAAATAAAAAGTCCTCAGTTAAGGCATGAAATTGATCCAGATCCAAACTTCTTCCTATACTTGCAAAAGAGGTATTACAGGATTTTGCTAAGGATAATTGTAAATCAATTTTTCCATGACCTTTTCTACTATAATCATGGATTACCATCCCATTCTCTTCAATACTGCCATCACAATCATACTCATAGCTCTCATAGGAAGGGTTCTGTCTCATATAAGCTAAAGCAGTAAGTATCTTAAAAGTAGATCCCGGTGGATAGAGTCCTTGTGCGGCCCGATTCAGTAAAGGAGATTCTTCCTCTTCATCTTCCACGAGTTTCTCCCAATCTTCATCGATTGTATTGGGATCATAGGAGGGTTTTGAAACCATGGCTAGGATTTTTCCTGTGGAAGGCTCCATCACAACCACAGCACCTCGATAATTACCCAGAGCCTCATAAGCCGTTTGCTGTAACTGGGTATTAAGGGTAGTGATAATATGGTCACCAGGACTTTTAACCCCCGTTAGATCATAGTACATTTGCTCAATAGGATTGATGTTGGAAGTAAGAAGTCGGATATTTTCCGATTCCTCTAAGCCCGAGCGTCCCATGGTTGATCTTCCGACAACATGGGCAAAGAGATCACCATAGGGGTATTCTCGGATTTCACTGCCATCCTCCTCTACCATGGTTTTAGCCAGTGTCTCTCCATCTGCAGAACGAATTTCACCTCGGATTACTCTTTCTGCGAGTACATACTGCCGTTTATTATAGGTGCTGTTAATGATATCATTGCTTCGAAATACAATAAAATATGCAAAATAGCCCATAGCAAGAGCAAATAATCCTATGAAAATATATACCACATTATAAATGGGTTTTTTAGGATCATTTTTCATTCTACCACCTGCCTTTCCACTTCTCCATTTTCTTGGAAAACTTCTGCAGTATTTGGATGTTTCTTTCCATATTTTCCTCTCATATAGAGCCCCTGCATGATCATAAACATAAGAACGGTTGAAAATGCAGAGCTACCTCCATAACTGATTAAAGGCAAGGTAACACCGGTGGATGGGATGAATTTGATTACTCCACCAATGGATAGGAATACCTGGAAAGTAAACATCACAGAAAAGCCCAAAGCTAGAAGTCGATAAAAGGCTCCCTCATGTTGTAGGGATATATTAATGAACATTACAAAGCAATTGATATAGATTAGTATAATACACAGAGCAAACAATCCACCCAGTTCCTCAGAGATTGCTGAAAAAATAAAATCACTGTCTACCACCGGGATATCGGTAGGTAGGCCTCTGTTCAAGCCCATGCCAATCCAACCACCGGTGCCTATAGCAAAGAGAGACTGCGAGATCTGATATCCTTCCTTATCAATATAACCTAGGGGATCCTGCCATGCCATAACCCTTACCCTTACATGGTAGAATAAATGATAAGCGACATAGGCTGCTATGCTTCCGGAAGCCAATCCGGAGAAAAAATAGATGGGCTTCTGGGTGGCAACATAAAGCATAAAAATATAGGATACAAAGAAAATTAAGGCACCACCTAAATCTTTCTGGAACACCAGAATAATCACGGTTGCACCTGCCATAACCGTAATTGCACAGATTCTTTTAAAATCGGTTCCTTCCTGAAACATTGCAGCTACGCTAAATACAAAGAATATTTTAACAAATTCGGAAGGTTGAAAAGAGATCCTTCCAATTTCCAACCAGTTCGTGGCACCATAATTCGTAGTACCTGCAAATAGGACAATTAAGAGCAAGACAATCCCAATTATCCCATAGATCCATCCAAATTTCTTAATCCAATTGATCTTACTTAGGACCTCAGGAACAATTAGGCAGGTAAGAAAAGCAATGGCCACAAAAGCAACCTGCTTTATCGCCTTATCAAAGGATAACCTAGCTAATATGAGGAAGCCAACGGTAAGTAGCATAAGCATGTTCCGTAACAAGAGTCGAGAGATTCGTTTATAAAAGATCTGATATAGGGTCAGAACTAATACAAATAGAATTACCTCCCCGGCATATAAAAGCAAAAGTTTATCACTTAGTGTCTGCAGATAAAGCATAAAATGTCCGAAAAAATGTAGGATAAAAATTGTCAGATTCATCGTTCTATATGCTCGATCCTGCTGCGCCTTGCTTTTATAACGTAGTACTTGAAAACTATAGTAGGTGTAAATACCTACCAAAAGTATCATTAAGTATTTTGTTAATTCTACAATTAAGTTCATATACTCACCTGCCAGTTAGAAGCATGTTATATGGATAGAGGTCTCAACCGTACTTTTACATGATTATTTTACTCAATTCCCCGCTTAAAGTGACCCGTAGTAGAACCGGGAAGCTCCATATGCTCATCCGGTCTTCTACCGTGGACAAAGGTTTCTACAAAGGATGAAATTACATGCTCTATTTCATTTCCTTGTTCAATCGTAAAGTCCAATCGAAGATTTTTCGGTTGTGATTCCAGTATCTCCCTAGAGTACCTTAGTAGGGATAAAGGCTCACCATTATAAATTGTGTTATAACATCCCCCACAATTAGTCTGTACATAAAACTTCTTGCCAATACGGTCGATCAGATAACCGAAATTACCAAGGGCACCTTCCTTACATCGCTTGCAGCCAGTCGTGCTTTCAAGTAGGCATTGGGCCGTTACCATGAGTGGAAGATAGCCATAGATCACAAAATCACTCTCTGTAAGATCCAATGTCTTTAGTTCCTGATGGTTTAATTCAATCGGAGCTGTAAAATGGTTAATCCCTTTTTCCTTCCAGAAGTCGAAGGCTTCCAGGTTATATACATACATATTATAATCAAGGATCATTTCCTTAGAAATAGCCTTATCCTTTAATAACGACTCTAATAGAGATATTTCTTCAAAATTCTTTACAAGAAAGCCATGAATATTTTGATCCTCTATGATAGGAACTATCTCCCTATTTAATCTTTCATATACAGAATACCTGCAGATATGGGGTAATACAAGATAGAATTTTTTCCCCCTTGTTCTTGCCTTTTCTGCCATATTGGGGATGCAACTAGGAGCGATTGTATCATAATTGGCATAAACAGCCGTAACTTCTGCAAATTCGATGGCTTTATTAAACTGCTCTATTGTTTGAACACGGACACAGAATCCTGGGCTCTCTTTCCCCATAGGCTTCTGTTCTCTAGTATCATTCGAGGCATTATCCATCAGAAGTTCTTTATTCTTGCTATACTTCACTTGATCTCTTCGATATTGGCCGACCACCTTCTCTTGCAAGAGGGTAATGGCATCTCGTCGTATACTATTTAACCAAGCTACTGGTACAAAGATATGATCATCCATGTCCACTGTGATTTCTTCAAAATAATAAGGTGTATCCCCAGTCTTTTTTACGGAAGTTAGAAGTTTCTCCTCGGTCATAGGTTGCTTCATCGCTTCCTGTACAATCTCATGAAAGACCGTAAGGGAAATATCTTGATAGGACACCGTTAAGGTAAGTCTTTCACCTACTTTTGCCAACATCTTTCCTCGAATTGCCTGCTTCTGATTCTGATCTATATAGCTGGATGCAATTCGATTTAGCAATGCATTATTTTTGGTACGGTATACCAGATCACCAATTTTTACCCTAGCCCTACCGACATTGGTTTTTAATATCTTGCCGGTATCCAGAGCATTTTTAACAGTGAACTCGTATTCTTTCTCTTCCGCATGACGGATCTCAAGGACATCCTGTGCATTTACATCTTCCTTTAACTTGATGCTTGCCTGTCCATGGGAAAACCCGGTAACCTCTCCAACAAGAACTCCGCTATGATTCGGCCTACGAAGGGACATCATCTTCCTACCATGATAGGTTCTCCCATATCCTTCAGAAAATCCACCACGGTTATAGATATCTGCTAGTTCCAACAAATCTCTTCGAAATTCATCGCTGGATATCACTTCCTGATACTTATTCTTCCCCGAAAAGAGATAAAGATCCAGATACTTACGATACATGCTAGAAACCGCTGCAGCGTATTCCGGTCGTTTCATTCTACCTTCAATTTTAAGGGAATCCACCCCTGCCTCAACCAGTTCAGGTAATACAGTCAAAGTATTGATATCCTTCGGGCTGAGTAGATATTTCTCCTCTTCTGTGGAAATTTGCTTTCCATCCGTATACAACTGATAAGCCATTCGACAGGGCTGTGCGCATCTTCCTCTGTTACCACTGCGTCCGCCAATCATACTGCTCATTAAGCACTGTCCAGAATAGCAATAACATAGGGCACCATGGACGAAGGTCTCAATCTCTAGATCCGTATTATCACGAATCGCCCTAATTTCCTTAAAGGAAAGTTCCCTAGCTGGTACCAGCCTAGTTACCCCATACTCCTTTAATAGATTAGCCCCCTGTGCCATGGTTAGGGTCATCTGCGTACTGGCGTGGATCGGCAGCTCTGGAAAATATCGATGGATAAAATGTAGAACCCCCACATCCTGAACGATTACGGCATCCAAGCCTTGTAGATAGAGTTTTTCAAGGAAAGGTAATAACAGCTCACGTTCCTTCTCTTTCACTAATGTATTAACTGTAAGATAGAGGCTCTTATCTCGTAGATGAGCTTCATCGATTGCCTTTAATAAGGCATCCTCATTCAAATTATTAGCATATGCTCTGGCCCCAAAACTGCTGCCTCCGATATATACCGCATCACAACCTGCATTCATTGCAGCGATCATACCCTCATAGGATCCAGCCGGTGCCAGAATTTCAATCTTTCTTGTCATAATCATCCGATCTTTTATTCATATATAACTATATATGAAGATCGTAACCTCCTGTTCTTTAAACAAAGCTCTATATAGGTAACAAAAAACTGCCCCAAAATGAATGAAGTTATTCACTCCATTCTGACTATTTGGGACAGCATAATCATCAAACATGTTGCTTAGGTAAGATTCACACCAAGCTACTGATATCTCTTTTTTTCCACTTCAGATAATTCTGTTTCCAATCGGACAACCTTCTTCTGAGTTTCATTTAATTCTTTCTTTAACTCTTCGATTTCCTTTTGGGCAGAATCAAGTTTCGTCTGAGTAGAAATCAATTCATGCTTCAAGTCATAGATTTCCTTACTTTTTGACTCGTTATCTGCCTCAATTTCTATAATTTTGTCCTTTGCTTTATGATAATCATCAGCAATATTAATTTGAATTAATATATTTCTTAATTCTGTATCTAAAAACTTATATGCATCACTGTTACGAATTGCATTATGCTTATTGTTAATATAGGAAGCGACTTTTTGTAAATACTCCTCGCTTTCATACCCACTCAGCGTATATCTTTTGTTATTAATAATCACTTCCGTATCGTGATATTTATTCATTGCTATGCCCCCTATTAATCTCCTTTTAACAATAAAATGCAATATTCTGACAATAATATTATAGCTTATGTTCCCCTGTTATACAAGCTGTCTTTAAATTTTGTTTGTATGTTCCACACCAATATGACGGTAGGCTAGATCGGAGGCAACTCTTCCCCTTGGCGTCCGTAGGATCAATCCATTTTGTACGAGGAATGGTTCATAAACTTCTTCAATGGTACCGACATCTTCCCCTATGGTAGTTGCAATCGCTTCGATACCAACTGGTCCTCCATTAAACTTCTGGATCATGGTTGTCAATATTTCTCGGTCAATGTGGTCCAAGCCTAGCCTGTCCACTTCCAAAAGATCCAGGGCAAAGTTAGCCACTTCCTTGGTAATCCTGCCATCATATTTTACTTGGGCAAAATCTCGAACCCGCTTTAATAGGCGATTAGCCAATCGCGGAGTTCCTCGAGATCTGCGGGCAAGCTCAATCGCACCTTCCTCATCGATTTCCACCTGGATTACCTCTGCGGAACGAATAATTATTTTCTTTAAGTCCTCAACAGAATAAAATTCCAAGTGGCTGACAACTCCAAAACGGTCCCTTAAGGGGGGCGTCAGCATTCCGGCTCTCGTAGTAGCTCCAACCAAGGTGAATCTTGGAAGATCCAGGCGTATCGATTTGGCAGTTGCCCCCTTACCTATGACGATATCGATCGCATAATCTTCCATGGCTGGATATAATAGTTCCTCTACCTGCCGGTTTAGTCGATGGATTTCATCCACAAAGAGCACATCCCCCTCCTGTAGATTGTTCAGAATTGCTGCCATTTCTCCAGGTTTTTCAATGGCTGGTCCAGACGTAATCTTAATACTGACTCCCATCTCATTGGCAATAATCCCTGCCAGGGTTGTCTTCCCTAGTCCCGGTGGACCAAAAAGGAGAACGTGATCTAAGGATTCTTTTCTTTGTTTGGCTGCTTCAATATATACCTTAAGATTGTTCTTTACCTTTTTCTGTCCGATATAATCACTTAGCATTTGTGGACGTAAGGTATTTTCGATCACTCTATCCTCATCGATAAAATCGGTTGTAATCATTCGCTTACTCATTTTACTCTCCATTACCTATCCATATCCCATCTATAATTTCTTCAGACACTTCTTGAGAATATCCTCAGATGTCATATCTTCTGTTATTTCAATTTGATTTACAAGCTTTAAACTATCTGACGCACTATATCCCAGAACGGTAAGAGCCTGTACTGCTTCCTCCTTCATTCCTAGGATGCCTTGCAGCTCACTGGAACGAGCTTGGTTCTGTAACTTTTGTTCAAATGCCGTCTCCAGTTTGAACTTATCCTTTAACTCCAAAATCACCTTACTTGCTGTTTTCTTCCCAATTCCCGGAGCTTTTGCTATGGTTGCAGCATCCTCAGCCAGTACAGCAAAGCGAAGATCATCCGAAGTAATACCAGACAGAATCCCCAAAGCCCCCTTGGGTCCAATGCCATTTACTGTGATCAAGAGTTTAAACATCTCCAAATCATCTTTGGTTAAGAAGCCAAAGAGATTCAGTGCATCTTCTCTTACCTGAAGATAGGTATATAATTTTATCTGGCTTCCTACAGGAGGAAGTTCTAAGATTGCGGTAGTGGGCAAGGCTACTTCGTAACCGATGTTTCCCACCTCAACAATCACATAATTTTCCTTAACCTCCGCAAGTTCACCTTTTACAAAACTAATCATTTATGTACCTCTTATCTAAATCTTTCCCATATGTTTTAACAAGTCTCTAAGTATGCCTCCAAATATCATATCGAAAACCAATGAAAATATCAAATCCAGATCGTTGAGATTGTTTTACTTGGCGCCTAAGCCAGAATAAAACAATCCTAACAATCCTGCTATTAAGTTAATATTATCGTATTTTAACCTGACTATAGTTGTTCAAATTTCCCCTTTGAGATATGCAATCGCCCTTCTTTCAGGTAATTAAGCACCTCATAAGCGGTAATTCCTAGTGCCTCCGATATCTGAAGTGCATTACTATTCGGATATTCTTTAAGATACGCTTCGATATCATCAAAGTGATCGTCATCAATCTGTCTACAATTTTTACAGGTGAAAGTACGAATTCTTGATTTGAATACCTTATAGCAGTGCTTACAGACATTCGTATACATAGGATCGCTCCTTTCCTACATTAGAGTTGAAAATAAATTTAATACCATCTGATAAATCTTTGTTGTTAGCGGACGGTTTTTCCATTCTTCATAGGTCACCTCATGGCACTGCTCTATGGTTTTTATCAAGTCCTGACGAACAATATCAACAAATTCTCGATTGCAGAACCAGACTCCACATTCATAATGAAGATGGAAACTGCGATAATCCATGTTAATGGTTCCAATAATACCGGTATCCTCAGTAATAATGGTTTTAGCATGTATAAAGCCTGGAGTATATTCAAAGATCCTTACCCCTCCTGCCAGTAAGCGGCCATAATTGTATTCTGTAAGAAGCTTAACGTTCTTTTTATCCGGTATATATGGTGTTATAATCCGCACATCAATCCCACTTCTTGCTGCAGTAATTAATGCATCTCGCATATCATCCTCAATTATAAGATAAGGAGTGGTGATATACAATATCTTCTTAGCATAATAAATCATCTGTTTATAGATGTTCTCCACTGGATTTCTCGGATTATTAGCCGGACCGTCAGAGATCACCTGGCAGAAGACATCATTTTCCTCAAACTCCTTGGTAGGCCGAAAATAGTTATAATCAACGATTTCATTCCCAGAGGAAACTTCCCACATTTGAAGAAAGGTAACGGTCAGCCCCCAGACAGCATCTCCTTCCACCTTAACTGCATTATCCTTCCACACCCCAAATCTTTGAACGAGATTAACATATTCATCCGCTAAATTCATACCGCCGGTAAATCCAACATTTCCATCGATTACAATGATTTTTTGATGGGTACGGTAATTCATATATAGTTTATCGGTATATTTGTGGATTGGATTAAATACTCGTACTTCAAATCCTTCACTCTCTAAATTCTTCCTAAAATTCTTAGGTGTCCTAAGAACCGCACCAAAATCATCATAAAGGAAAAGTACTCTTACCCCTTCCTTTATTTTCTTAAGTAAAAGCGCATGAAGACGTTCCCAAAGTACCCCTTCACCTACGATAAAGAAATTAATCAAAATAAAATTCTGTGCCTTTTCGATCTCTTCAAAAATAGCTTTAAAGACATCCTGCCCCATTGGATAATATTCCAACTTATTATTTTTATATAAAGGGAATCCATTGGATTCCAGATATTTGGTCATCCTACTCTTGGTTGGATACTTTTCAGCAAATCGATCCAGAGTGTCCTGTTTATATTCATAGAATCCAAATCCCCGCTGAAGCTTTCTGATCACCTTTTGCTCAATCCTCTTGCCCCGTCGGTTGCCCCAGAGCATGAACATAATATGCCCAGTAATGGGAAAGGCCGCAATAATACAGATCCAGCTGATTTTATAGGAGTTATTCCGATAGTCATTCACTAAGGCTATAATAATGATGATACTAAGTACCTGAATAAAGGAATAGATATAAACGGTATAGCCTCTTAGCTGAAAGGATAGATAGATAATCAGAGCAAACTGAGCCAGGACTAATAGCCCTACGATCGTTGCCCGCAAGAATCCACTTAGGTAACTCTGTATTCTTCCAGTAACTTCTTCTTTCATTTCTTTAATATCCTTACTCAATCCTCGTACTCCCTTCGTCATAATCTTTTCCTTCAGGTCCTTAAGAGCAGCTTCCCGCTTTCCAACTTTCAAAGTGGGGAAGGCTTTTAACAGACGAATATATACCTTTTCAGTCTTTAACTGCTGATACCGGTTAAAAAATTCTCGCATTTTTAGATCGATTTCAGGAAATTCCTCTCTGGCTTCAAATTTACTGTATATTTTATAGACTTTTGTATTATGTACCTTCGCCTCAAGTGTTCTTCTGATTTCTATGAACATTCCGCTAATACGCAACCCGGATACCCTTTTCTTTAGTTCCTCCTTGGAATCATAGAGTTTTGTTGAAGCGATATATTCTTGGATTTCATACCGAAGCTTTTGTACCTTAGCTAATAGTTGATCAAATTTTACAGTATAGACAATCGTGACTATAATATCTGTAAGAAATATCGGAATTATTACAAAGCCGAGAATTTCTCCAGCTTTTCTAGGGATTCTCGATATTATAAAATTGATTCCTGGTTGAAAGACGTGAATCATAAGAAGGGATAAGACTCCCCAAAAGAGGGAAGCTGCTAGGCATACTCTTCCATGTATGTTCCATCGGTAATCACTGTAATCCCACCACCTCATGTGGAAAAGTAATTCCATCACAAGCGAAGTTATATATTCCAATACCGTAGCTAGAAGAATACCTCCTATGAAAATTACTAGCAACTGCCCATGCCTATCCCAGAAAGCAAGGTAAATGATCAAGGCTCCGCTACCATAGATCGGTATCACTGGACCATTCAGAAAGCCTCTGTTTACAAGCATTTTTTTCTTAATGGATACAAAGCAGCTTTCATAGATCCAGCCAAAAAAGCCGTATAGAAAGAAAATATAAAAAAGATTATAAAACTCATGCCCAAACACCCTCGTATTCCACATAAAGTTCCATCCCCTTAACTTCTTCCATAGTGAATATTCTAACACATTGCTATATAAAATCAAATCGCATTTACGAATCAAAGAATTAAATCTTAATTAAGATACAACTAAATTTTGATAAAACTTTTTTATTATTGATAAATCCTTATGAGAAACCTGTCTAGGAAATGCTTTGTAAATAGATTGCCTAGTGTTATAATAAACTGAGGTACCGAAATCTTTGGATGTTAAAGTTTGATTAGAAATGATTAGAATTGTGTAATGCTCAGATAGGGAGTGGATTGAATTATGATTATCAGACAGAAACCAGTGGATCTTACCCTTGGATATCCCTTAGAATATGATAGAAATAAAATAGTATTTTTCGATATTGAGACAACCGGTTTTTCAGCAGAGACCACTTACCTCTATCTAATTGGCTGTATCTATTATGAGGATAACGCCTTTCATATAATTCAGTGGTTCTCTGAGGGTATCCACGAGGAAAAAGAGCTAATCCGTGCCTTTTTTGAGTTTATAAAGAACTACGAGGTACTAATTCACTATAATGGTTCCGGATTCGATATACCATATCTGATTAAGAAATGCTTTCTCCTTAACCTTAAGTATTCCTTTGAAGATATTACCAGCATTGACCTATATAAAAATATATTTCCCTATAAAAAGTTTCTTAATCTTCCCAATTATAAGCAAAAAACCATAGAAACCTTCTTAAAAATCAAACGCAAGGATATCTATGGTGGTGGCGATTTAATTGAGGTATATCAAAGTTACCTAGGAAAAAAACGCTATGAAACCTTAAAAAACAGGCATAGAAATAGCCTTCCCAACGAAGGCACAAACCCAAAGCAGATAGAGGACATTCATCCAACCCAAAAGCCATCACCATATAAATTTTCACAGGATAAACCTATGTCAATCAAGATGGTTCCAGAGGTCGATGAATTACTGCACCTACTTTTACTCCATAATGAGGACGACTTAAAAGGACTGGTCCGTATCTGTCCGATCCTTTCCTATACCGATCTGTTTGAGAAACCCTTTCATATTCTAGAGGCAGGAATTGAGGGAGATCAGCTAACAATTTCTATCCAATTAAGAAATCCCCTACCCGTTCCTATAAGTTATCGAATTGATAGGATCTACTTTAATGCACAAGATTTGCAGGCTTCCCTCCATATTAAAGTAGTCGAGGGCGTCTTGAAGCATTTCTATGAGAATTATAAAGATTATTACTATCTCCCTGCAGAGGATATAGCTGTCCATAAAAGTCTTGCTTCCTTTGTTGATAAGGATTATCGGGAGAAAGCTAAACCTGCCACTTGCTATACTAAGAAAAAGGGAAGCTTTGTCCCCCAGTTTGAACCGGTGATTTATCCATTTTTCAAGCAAAATTATCAGGATAAGATATCCTACCTGGAAGTTCATACGGACTTTTTACTGCAAGAAGAAAATATCGAGCAATATGTCTCCCATATTCTTAACTATTTGACTACTCATAAAGAATAGTATACAAAATGGATTTGCCAACTGCACTTTTTCTCAGGCTTGCCCATATGGACTTTACCTCTTACTCCTGCAAGCTCTTTGAGCATATCATGATAGCAAAAAAGAACCAATGTCTGTAAGATCATTCACAGGTTCATCGGCTCGGCACGAGAATTTCGCAAGCGAAACTCTTTCTTATATTGCACTATTACAAAAACAGCTTCCCAGTATACTGGGAAGCCATCGTGATTTTAGCAATGATTCAGCCAATTTGGCTATTATTCTGCAGCAAGGATCTCCTTCTTATTGTAGGAGCCACATGCTTTACATACTCTATGAGGAACCATAAGCTCTCCACACTTACTGCATTTTACTAAGTTTGGAGCTGTCATTTTCCAGTTTGCTCTACGGCTATCTCTTCTTGCTTTTGATGATTTATTCTTTGGACAGATAGACATATTTACACCTCCTTAAAATTATTAAAGATATCTCGGATTCTTTCCATTCTGGGATCATAATCTGTTGTATCACAACTGCAGGATCCCTTGTTGAGGTTTGTTCCGCAATTCTTACAAATTCCTTTGCAATCCTCGCTGCATAACAACTTCATTGGAAAATCAATTAAGATTTCATTATAGACCAAAGTGTCTACATCCAGATCATATCCTATAATATAATTTCTTTCATCTAAATCTTCAACACGTTCTTCTTCCGTAAGATTAAAGTCAATCTCCTCAGAAATTTGAATATCCATAGGATATACAATTTCCTTTAAACATCTGCTACAGTTTAAATTCAGAGAAATCTTAGTATTGCCTTCTACCATAACTTTCCTACCACCAAGATTTGTAATGGTTAAATCAAGCGGATCCTTATGAGCAAATTCATAAGTATTTCCCTGAAATTCAAAGCAATCCATTTCTATGGGAGCACTGATATTTTCTACTTTACCTGCCGTATTCATTATTTCTGACAAAGATATAAGCATTTTATTTTCTCCGATTATTCTGAATAAATTCAGTATAACAATAGTTGCCTCTATGTTCCCGTAGTAGATATTTCAACCGGATTACGTCCTTTCATGATTTATATGAAATCATTTGAGCACTCCTTGTATTATACCTACTGTGTTATTATTTGTCAACGTGAAATATCAAAAAAAGCGCAGCTATTATTTACGAATCAAGGCTAATGTCTGCTGAGCAATTGATAATTCCTCATTGGTCGGTACAACGTATACCTTTACTTTAGAATCTGGAGTTGTAATTAAGGCTTCCTTACCGCGAACCTTGTTTACCTCTTCATCGATTTTAATTCCTAGATATCCAAGGTACTCACATACCTGACCGCGGACAATACCGTCATTTTCACCAACACCTGCGGTGAAGGCGATTGCATCAACACCATTCATAGCAGCTACATAAGCACCAATATACTTAGCTACACGGTATACGAATGCTTCATTAGCAACCTTTGCTCTATGGTTACCTTCCTCTTCCGCCTTCTTAACGTCACGGAAGTCACTGGAAACACCGGATACACCAAGCATACCAGATTTTTTATTTAATAAATTAAGTAGCTCATCAATGTCTTTATTTTCCTTGTGTGCAATATACTGAAGAACACCAGCATCAATGTCACCACTTCTGGTCCCCATAATCAATCCCTCTAACGGAGTCAGACCCATACTGGTATCTACACACTTACCATTTTGCACTGCAGTAATACTTGCTCCATTACCCAGATGTGCAACGATGATCTTGGAATTGTTCGGATCCAATCCGGATATCTCCAAGGTTCTTTTTGCAACATAGCTATGACTGGTTCCATGGAAGCCATATCTACGAATATTATATTTTTCATAATATTCATAAGGAATTGCATAGAGGAAGGCTTTCTCCGGCATTGTCTGATGGAAGGCTGTGTCAAATACAGCTACATGAGGGATGCCCGGCATAGCAGCCTCACATGCAATGATACCAGTTAGATTCGCTGGATTGTGAAGAGGACCTAAATCATAGCAATCTCTAATAACTTTCTTAACATCTTCGTTAACAATAACAGGATCACTGTAATACTTGCTACCATGTAGTACACGATGGCCAACTGCGGATATCTCACTAATATCTTTCAATACTCCGTATTTAGGATCCAGTAATGCCTTCATCACCATGTCTACTGCAACCTGATGATCTGGCATTGGGTTCTCAACAACAAACTCATCTTTACCAGCAGCTTCATGAGTCAGTTTTGAACCTTCGATACCAATTCTTTCACAGAGTCCCTTTGCCAGTACACTCTTACTGTCCGTATCAATTAGTTGATATTTTAATGATGAACTTCCACAGTTTATTACTAAAATATTCATTTTAAATCTCCTTAACCTTTTTATATTTATCTTTCATGGTAAACCATATATGATATAAGTATCATATTCCCACAACCATTGCCATGAGGGAATATATTATTACTTTTACTTTCCCATTTTAATCAATTGCTTGACATTGAACTGCTGTTATAGCGATTACACCTACGATATCTTCGAAGGAGCATCCTCTAGATAAATCGTTAACCGGTTTCGCAATTCCCTGTGTCATTGGCCCATACGCTTCTGCTTTTGCTAGTCTTTCTACCAGTTTATAACCAATATTACCTGAATCCAAATCTGGGAAGATTAAGACATTGGCTTTTCCTGCCACTTCACTATTTGGGGCCTTTTTCGATCCAATGCTAGGAACAATTGCTGCGTCTAATTGTAATTCACCATCCAATTTGAGGTCAGGATAATTTTCCTTAGCAATTCTGGTAGCTTCTACAACCTTATCTACATCAGCATGCTTTGCACTGCCCATGGTAGAATGAGAAAGCATTGCAACGATAGGTTCTTTTCCTACAAGGCTCTTAAAGCTCTTAGCGGAGCTTCCTGCAATTGCAGCCAACTCTTCTGCTGTAGGATTCTGATTCAAGCCACAGTCACTAAATACAAAGGTTCCGTTCTCACCATATTCACAATCTGGAACAACCATAAGGAAGAATGCGGATACCAGCTTTGTTCCCGGCGCTGTTTTCAGGATTTGTAAGGATGGACGAAGTACATCCGCCGTTGAATGGCTTGCACCTGCAACCATACCATCTGCATCCCCTGCTTTTACCATAGTAACACCATAGTATAGGTATTCCTTGGTTAAAAGATCCTTTGCTTTCTCCGGTGTCATTCCTTTTGCTTTACGGAGCTCTACTAATAGATCAATATAGGATTGCAACTTGTCCGATTTTTCCGGATCAATAACCTGAACACCGGTTAAATCTAATCCCAGAGCTTTGGCATCTTCTTCAATCTTTTCCTGTTTACCAATCAGAACAAGATTCGCTAGTTCCTCTTTTAGAGCAACCGCAGCAGCTTGCAATGTTCTTTTGTCTTCAGACTCCGGTAATACAATCGTTTTTTTGTTTTGTTTCGCTTTCCTTTTAATTTCATCAATAAATCCCATGATGTTTCTCCCTTCCTTTAACATCTCTTCTGTATATAGTATGTACATAAATAGGGTAAACCAATAACTTTTATTATAGAACAATTTATATTTTGATACAAGTGTATTTTCGGAGAAATCGCATATAATTGACAGCATTCTAACGAAATGGTACTATCTAGCTATCGAAATTCAAATTATAATATTAAAATCATAAGAGATAAGTATTTCACTTATTAAGGGAATAACTATATTTTATAAAATATGCTCAGTCAAGGAGAATCAAGGTTAAATATGAAGAAGATTGTAGGCATTGTCACAGAATATAACCCATTTCATAATGGTCATAAATATCATGTGGAAGAAGCAAAAAAATTAGCCGGTGCTGATTATTGTATCGCTGTTATGAGTGGGAATTTTGTTCAAAGGGGTACACCGGCAATCATAGATAAATATAGTCGAACCAAGATGGCTCTTCAAAATGGAGTGGATCTGGTCTTAGAACTTCCGGTCTCCTATGCTACAGGAAGTGCGGAATACTTTGCCTTCGGTGCTATATCTCTTCTGGATAAACTAGGGATTGTCGATAGCATTTGCTTTGGAAGTGAATGCGGGGATATTACCCTACTTAAAAAAGTAGCAGAAATTCTTACCAATGCTAGTGAAACTTTTGATCGTCAGTTAAAATCCTTCCTAAAAGCAGGTTTAGCCTTTCCTTTAGCTAGGGCGCAGGCACTTGAGCAATATTTAAAATCGGATCCTAGCTTAGATACTAACCGTTCGGAGCAATTATCCAAAATATTAGCCCAACCAAATAATATCCTCGGGATAGAATATATAAAAGCACTGAACCGCCTTTCCTCTTCCATTGAGCCTATAACAATTGGTAGAAAAACAGCCGCTTATCACGATAAGGAGCTATCAAAAAAAACCCTCTTATCAGTAGCTTCCTTAGAGGAATATAGCACTTTGGAAGAAGTCAAATCTTCTCCAGTGATCAGTTCAGCCACCGCGATTCGCAATGTACTTCAACATATAGAGGGAGAAAATCTGGTATCGATTAAGGACAGTGTCCCGAACAATGTCTACGAGGAATTAGTAGCAAACTATTATAAAATCTACCCAGTGACCGAGGAAGATTTTTCAAGACAGATAACTTATAAGTTAATTACTGAGGTTAGGGATAGCCTCGTCAGCTATATGGATGTTAGCCAAGATTTTGCTGATCGAATAAAAAATCTGCCAGACTATCACCTTAGTATGGCAGAACTTGTTCAAACATTAAAATCTAGGAATCTTACCTTGACCAGAATCAATCGTTCCCTCATTCATATCCTATTAAATCTTCGGAAAGATACAATTGATCTCTATAATAAACACGGATATACTGCTTATGCCAGAGTATTAGGCTTTCGCAAAGAAGCCTCCCATCTTCTGCGTATGATCACAGACCATGGAAGGCTTCCGGTAGTAACAAAGGTATCCAATGCTAAAAATCAGCTTTCCTCATTATCCATGCAGATGTTATCGGAGGATATTCTGGCAACCCATATCTACAATCAGGTAGTTTATGAAAAATTCGGAACCTCCTTACCAAATGAATATCGGAGGGGCCTTGTCATTATGCATTCGTAGCTATAATGCCATCCTAATCGATTGGTATATTTGATGTCATAGATTTACTGAAATATTCCTCATTTTACTGCATCAAAGCTTCCATCTGATCAGGGAGTGGTTGCCAATTAGTAGTACGGGACATAAATTTTACTGCATCAGGGCTTCCATCTGATCCAACAATTCGGAGAATAGCATGAGTGCTTGATTTACCGGCTCCTTGGTACTCATATCCACACCGGCTTCCTTTAAAAGCTCAATTGGATAATTGGAGCTACCGCTACTTAAGAATCGGATATAGTCATCCACAGCAGGCTTGCCTTCATTAAGAATCCGTCTGGATAAAGCTATAGCTGCAGAATATCCGGTTGCATACTGGTAGACATAGAAAGCGTTATAGAAATGGGGAATTCTTGCCCATTCCATTCCTATCTCCGGATCGATCACGATATCGTCCCCAAAGTATAATACATTCAAATCATGGTAAATCTTACGAAGATTTTCAGCCGTTAGACTCTGCCCTTCTTCTACCATTCGATGGGTAATCATTTCAAATTCCGCGAACATCGTTTGGCGGAAGAGGGTGCCCTTAAATTTATCTAGAAAATGATTAATCAAATAGGCTTTTTCTTTCTTATCCTCTGTATTCTTCAACATATAATCAATCAACAGAGATTCATTACAGGTAGAAGCTACTTCTGCAACAAATATTTTATAGCCAGCATAGATATAGGGTTGATTTTTGTCGGAATAATAACTATGAATCGCATGCCCCATTTCATGTGCCAGAGTGAAAACATTATCTAAGGTATCATTGTAATTTAATAAAACATAGGGATGGGTTCCATAAGCTCCCCAAGAATAGGCACCACTTCGTTTATTTTCATTCTCATAGATATCAATCCAGCGGTTTTCAAAGCCTTCCTTTAATATCCTTTGATACTCATCGCCCAAAGGCATTAGCCCTTTTGCTACAATCTCCTTGGCCTCTTCAAAGGGCAGCTCCATATGGACATCCTGTACCAAAGGTGTATAAAGATCATACATATGAAGCTCGTCAACACCTAATAATTTCTTACGTAATCTGACATAGCGATACATTAGTTCCATATTATCATGAACCGCTGCTATTAAATTCTTATAAACATCAATCGGTATGTTTGCGCCATCTAGGGCTCTCTCTAGAGTTGATGAATATTTTCTAGCTTTGGCATAGAAAACCTCCTGCTTTACATTCGAGCTAAAGGCCGCAGCCAGAGTATTTTGAAAACTTTCATAGGTCTTATATAATCCCTTAAAGGCTTCTTCTCTTACTCTGCGGTCTGGACTTTCTAAAAATCGGATATATCGTCCATGGGTTATTTGTACCTCATCCCCGTCCTCATCTTGAATCTTAGGAAATTTAATATCTGCATTATTAAACATAGAGAAAATGTTTGACGGTGCGTCTGCAATCTCACCGGCATCTGCTAACAACTCCTCAATTTCTGCAGATAAAATATGGGGTTTTCGTCTTAGGATATCTTTGAGATAAAAATCATATTCTTTCAATTCCTCGTTCTCCAAACGAAATTGAGTTAAATCTTCCTCAGGAATTGAGAGTATCTCCGGTACTGCAAAGGAAAGAGCGCTACTCACCTGGACTGCTAGGGTACTGGCTTTATTAGACAAATCCTGATAGAGTGCATTGCCCGTATCCTCATGATATTTCTGATTTGCATATACATATACCCTTTCCAGAAGTTTACTGATATCATCGGATAAGCGAAGGAAATTATGGAGTAACTCCCCTGATTTTGAAAGTCTCCCCTGGTATTCCATAGCCTTTGGAAGCATTTCTTGAACTTTTTTGTACTCCTCCTGCCATAATTCGTCAGAGGCATACAAATCTTCTATCGCCCATTTATATTTTTTATCCACCTCATGACGCTTTGGTAATTTCTTTTTCTCTGACATACTGTTATCTCCTTTTACCCTTTCTATTTTAATGAGAATATTCCCAATGTTTCGCAAATAAATTATAGTAAACCTGCCTCTTGCTTAGGAGAATATTATGAAATTAATTCAAAATCAATTAATCAAGACCAATGTTATAAATTTGAGAAAATACAAGGAAAATACCCAGGCAAAAAAATCGCTTGTCTTAAATATTCTTATTAAAGGCTTCGTGGTAATATTCCTTGCTGCAATGATAATATTTCCTTCTGCTTCCTATGAAGGAGCTACCGGTGGTCTCCTACTATGGTTCCATAATGTACTTCCAAACCTACTGCCCTTTATAATTCTCTCAAACTTGATGATTCAATTAAATATCACCAGCAAAATAAGTAGTTTTTTTTATCCGGTCTTAGGGAGACTATTCCAAGTAAGTAAGGAAGGATGCTATCCGATTATCATCGGCTTCCTTTCCGGAATCCCCATGGGAGCAAAATCCACTGCAGACCTAGTATCCGAAGGTAAGATCAGCAGATCGGAAGGTAATTTTCTCATTACCATGTGTAATAATGCCAGTCCAATGTTTATCATAGGTTATATTGCTATTTCTCAATTAAAGCTTCCCCGAATTAAATATGCATTATTCGTTATTATTTACAGCTCAGCCATTATTAGTGCTTTACTTTGTCGTTATCTTTACCATAAGGTTATACGCAGAAATAAGGAAGCATATTCCATCAAGGATTCGAGTTGTCTGGATAGGAAAAAAAAAGGTACAAGCCATTTCTCTTTTGAAATACTTGATCATTCCATTATGAATGGTTTTGAAGTTATCACAAAAATCGGTGGTTATATTATCCTATTTTCTATTATCGCACAGATTGTAAAGGAAATTGGCTCCGATACGAATATTTTTAAAATCATTTTCATGGGCATTGTTGAAATTACAACTGGTATAAATCAGATCAGCATGGGCTTACTTAATCGTAAAATAAAGATAGTCCTGGTTGCAGTACTTACCTCCTTTGGCGGTCTATCGGGTATAGCACAAACCAAAAGTGTACTGGGTAGCACAAGACTATCTATAAAATACTATATTATAGTTAAGTTAATCAGTATTGTAATCACATACCTTCTCGCTTCGATCTATGTAAATCTAATCTTATAAAGGATCGATTACTTATTCTATACCATTATAGAAGGTATTTTCATCAAAATCATAATCCGAATCATCTCCAATATCCTCTGAAGAAGCTGCAGTTTGAGCTTTCTGCTCAGGATATAATTGATCACTTAACTCCTTCTTATTGCTGCTGATGATCTCCAAATTAGTTTTAAGGGCAGTCATAAAGCTTTCATATCTAGAACCAGCGGCTTCATAAGCGTTGGCTAATACTCTTTCCACCTCGGACAAGATATCATTGGAATAGATCAAGGCTCCGGTACGTATTTGATCCGCTTCCTCTTGCGCTCCTCTACGCAATCTTTCTGCCTCTTCAGAAGCCTGCATGATCATTTCATTTGCCTGATAATAGGCTTGTTGCATTATTTCATGTTCGTTAACGAGATCCTTCGATTTAAGTCTAGCCTCTGCCAAAATTGCATCTGCTTTTTCCTCTGCATCTGCTATTATGGCGTCCCTATTACTAATTATTTTTTGATATCGTTTAATCTCATCCGGAGTCCGTAACCTTAATTCATCTAAAAGATCATATAACTCATCCTTAGGTACAATAACCTTAGTACTTGACAGCGGCTGCATTCTACAGCTTTCGACAAATTCATAAATATCCTCAATTAATTGCTCAATTCTGCTTGCTCCCATGATTAACACTCCTTATCGAACTATATTTATCATAAACAGACTGTAAAATACATTCCGGTACAAATTGCCGAATATTTCCTCCGAAACTAGCAATCTCCCGAACCGCGCTGGAGCTAAGGTAAGAGTACTCCAACCTAGTAGTAAAAAATACGGTATCGATATCCGGGCATAACTTATGATTCGTCTGTGCCAGCTGCAATTCATATTCAAAGTCAGTGATCGCACGTAGTCCTCTTACTATAACAGATGCATTTTTCTTTTTTGCAAAGTTAACCAAGAGCCCTTCAAATGCTTCCACTTTAATCGGTGGCAGTTCCGGATGATCCTTAATTACTCTCTCTATAAGCTCTACTCTTTCCTCCGAAGTAAATACTGGCTTTTTCGCGTTATTGACCAATACACCAATAATTAATTGATCAACCAAGCCAGACGCTCGGGTTATAATATCCAGATGTCCCAATGTAATCGGATCAAAGCTTCCAGGATATATACCAATCTTCATAAGTTCCTTCTTCCTTTGCACTTCATTTCATTTCAATAAAAACATGTTGGCTTGTTTTATAAACTTTCTTTCTAAATATCTGAAACTTAGTATCTTCCAGATAGTCAAAGTCTGTATTCAAGGAAGCTTCCACTACAATTAAGGTATCACAATAAATGATATTCGAATCTTGTAGCTTAAGCAGAATCTCTTTCTCTAATAAACGATCGTAAGGCGGGTCCATAAAAACAACGTCAAAGACCTTCCCTTTCAGCTCCAAAGCACGAATCGCATCTATCGCATTAAGTGCCAAGATTTCTCCCTGCTGGTCCAGTTTTGTATTCTTAAGATTCTGACGGATACAATCGATGGCTGCCCTGTTATTCTCAACAAATGCAGCATATTTGGCTCCTCTAGATAATGCTTCAATTCCAATCGCACCACTTCCGGAAAACAAATCTAAAAAATCAGAATCTGCCAGATAGGGATTAATGATATTAAATAAGGTTTCCTTGATTTTATCGGTAGTAGGTCTTGTGTCAAATCCTTCCGGAGTCTTTAGCTGTAATCTTCTTGCTTTACCCGCTATCACTCTCATACTCTATTCTCCACTTACTTTTACAAGTTGACTTCTAATGCCAAGTAACTTACATAGAACTCCCTGACATCAACTTAACTTGTAATGAAACCATAATAAAATTATTATAACACAATTTTATAATATTATGAACATTTGTCAACTTATTTTATAGTTAGTTTATCCTATCTATCTAAAGATTTCAATAGATAATTCGTAGTAATAATAAGTTCTATGCAATAACCATTCAATTCAAAATCAAAGAAGCATCTTTTAAGAACCAATTTTCGTTCCGTAAATGATGCTTCATTAATTTAATATAAAACTTTACTATGATTTACTACCTAGATAAGGTTACAATGAACCTGTACTTCATTAAGTAGGAGTTATACGCCAGATTACACCGGTATTTGGTATGAAAAAATCAAGTTGATCCGGAAGATTCGTTCCCATATCCAGTATATACATTGCCCCATCTGGTCCAAATTGTACTTCCACGGGCCTTCCAAATCCTCCTTCCCTTGTTATAGCAGCAGGAAAACCAGAACGATTAATTGCAAATGTTGTAACTCCCCTAGTAATGATATCTACCTTAGATACTCGATGTCCAGCTCCAGAATATGGAGTTGGATCTTCTTCCGATTGTAACTCTGATCTCCCAAATTCGGCTATATAGATATCACCGATATTCCCAAATGTCTCAAAACGATTAAAATCAAATCCCATAATGGTGGATTGTGGAGGAAATATAGCAAATGGTCTTGGAACTACATTGGGGTGATTCGTTAATAAAAACTCTGATGGTGCTCTTCCCGATGGTGTAAATCTTGGTAAAGTAACAGGTTCACCTGCCGTATAATCCGGCCATCCATACCACATATTTTCCAGAATATTATGTAACTCATCTGGTGAATTTACAATCGGTCTACTACCGCGATAATCAAAGCCATGATTTGCTGCAAACAATTGATTGGTAGGATCAAATCTTATTCTTGCAGGATTCCTTAATCCCCAAGCCACTTGCTCAAGATCCGTTCCATCTGGATTCGCCCGTAGGATACAGCCCGTTGCTTTCGTAATACCCTTTCTAAGTTCAAAGGGCATATTAGGAATTCCATAGGGTGAAAAAGCTCCAGTATAGACAATCTCCTCACCGGAAGAAAAAGCATTCCTAGTCGCAAAATTCTGGCCACTGAGTAGAATAAATCCTCCAGGATAATCTTGAAACATTGGATAATTGTAGATCCATGTATTATCTAGCCCAACGACACCAGAGTTCGTTGCAGTTCCTATGCCAAAATAGATCTTATTATCTGGTCCAAATACGATATTATTATTACTAAAATCCCCATAGCTTGGCAAGCCGGATATAATATCCTCCCTCGTCCCATTTTCTCGCACCACAGTGATAAATCCCCTATGGGAAACATAGGTATTACCATTGCGGTAGGCAATCCCATTTAAAGGAGGATAAAAATTTTCCGCTAATAATGCGAGTTCTCCATTCTGTAATCGGTATACTTTCCCATTCCCGGAAGAAAGTCCGGAATCCGCAATCAGCATTGTGGTTTCATTTATAAATAGCATATCGCTGGGCGAATCTAGCCCTTCCATAAAAACCTCAGCTTTATAGCCCGGAGGTAAAATTATATCTGCAGGATTCAGTGATCTTTCATACCCAGAAATCTGATTTAAAGCACATAGTTCTTGGTATCTTTCATCATTATAATACAAATCCCCTACCTCAAACTTCTTCATTCTTTATAAATATATTTCACTTATTAATAATGCATTCAATGATAATGCAAAAGTTAGGTGATATAGAAAGAAAATTTAAAAAAACATTGCAAGCCTCTAAAGCCTGCAATGCTTTCATTTTTTACAATTGAATTATAAACGTGCCATTATAATAAAGTTAAGTATGAATAATGCTGTTGCAACCCATAATACTGGATTGATTTCATTTGCTTTACGCTTGCATAGTTTTACAATAACGTAGAAGATAAAGCCTGTTGCAATACCATAGGAAATACTATAACTTAATGCCATGAAGATACCAGCAAAGAATGCAGGAATTGCTTCATCAAGATCGCTCCAATCGATTTCCTTAAAGGAAGAAAGCATCATAATACCAACTGCGATCAAAGCAGGAGCGGTAGCCTGGCTAGGAACAATACTTACGATTGGCGCTAAGAAAATACTTAATATAAATAAAAGAGCAGTAACGACAGAAGTTAAACCGGTACGTCCACCAGCACCAATACCAGCTGCACTTTCTACATAGGTTGTGGTATTGGAAGTTCCAAAGATAGCACCAATACTTGTTGCAATAGAGTCTGCAAATAATGCCTTGTCCATCTTTGACTTAAATCCGCCGCCTTCTTCCAAAGCCTTCTCATCTGCTTCATCAAAGATACCAGTTCTTCTACCAGTACCAATAAATGTACCAATGGTATCAAAAGTATCGGATAAGCTAAAAGCAAAGATCGTCATAAGAACCGTTGGAAGCTTTGATACATCACTAAATAAGGAGACAATTCCTTCTTGTCCGAATGCAGCACCAAAAGTAATACCAAGCTCTTTGAAAGCCTCACCAACACCTGTTGTAGCACTAAAATCCAAGCTAGTTACATTCATAGGAATACCGATAATTGTAGTTGCAACGATTCCGATAATAATTGCACCTTTTACCTTTAATACTAATAAAACCAAAGTAATAATGATACCGATGATTGCAAGGATAACGCCGGGATCGTTAAAATAAGAAAGGGAAGGAACACCAGCATCAAAATTAACTAATTTAACATTTAAAAATCCGATATAAGCAATGAAAACACCAATACCACCGCCAATAGCGTTCTGTAAACTTAATGGTATTGCTTTAATGATTAATTTACGAATTTTTGTTACAGTAATAAATATGTTAATAACACCGCATAGAAATACCATTGCTAATGCCTGCTGCCATGTATATCCCAGTCCAAAGCATACAGTAAAAGTAAAGAAAGCGTTAAGTCCCATACCAGGAGCCTGTGCATAAGGTACATTTGCAAATAGACCCATAACTAAGGTACCTACAACAGATGCAAGAATTGTAGCCAAAAATACTGCGCCGTATGGCATACCTGTTTGCTCTAACATCTGCGGGTTTACGAAGATGATATAAGCCATCGCAAAGAAAGTCGTAATACCAGCAATAATTTCGGTAGAAACATTCGTACCGTGTTCCTTGAGTTTGAAGAATTTTTCCATAAAATACTCTCCTTTTCATTACGTATAAGTTAGTAAAGCCATAAACTGGGATTGCGTATCTGCAACACATTTTATACAATTCCTTAATTAGGATTATTCTTAATATTGCTAGAAATTGTATGAAATATATTGCAAATATTAAAAATTTATGAATCACAATCACTCATTAATAATAAAAGAATAATCTTATTATTGCAAGTCTCTCAGACATTATTATTTTTAATAAAACAAATCACTCCTGCTTATCTATTTCTAGAAAAGCAGGAGTATTCTTAATTATATTATAAGGAATTACTTAGATTATATACTATCAAGTGATTTTTAAATAATTATTCTGTTTAATTGCTATCCAATCTTTATGTGTAAAATCAGCCTGCAGCTTC
Organism: Clostridiales bacterium; assembly: GCA_012519195.1. GTDB lineage: Bacteria > Bacillota > Clostridia > Lachnospirales > Lachnospiraceae > Mobilitalea. The sequence continues at coordinate 26,059 of JAAYQP010000192.1, forward strand.
TTCTTCCTTAGCATTTTCTTCGATTACTCTTTGCTGTACATCAGAAGGTGCCTGCTCATAGCGTGAAAACTCATAGGAGAAATCACCTATTCCACCGGTCATGGAACGTAGATCTGTAGAATATCCGTATAGTTCGGACAAAGGAACATCTGCAACGATTTCCTGTTTGCCTCCAGTAATCGGGTTCATACCCAATACTCTACCACGACGCTTATTCAGATCACCCATGATATCACCGGTAAATTGATCTGGTACGATTACCTTAAGGGATACAATTGGCTCTAATAATACAGGAGAAGCTTGCATGAAGCCCTGTTTAAATGCCTGAATGGTTGCCAGCTTAAATGCCATTTCTGAAGAATCCACAGGATGGTAGGATCCATCAACTAAGGTTGCTTTCAAACCAACTACCGGATAACCTGCAAGAGGCCCTTTAAGAACACATTCTGCAATTCCTTTTTCAACTGCTGGGAAGTAGTTCTTAGGAACAGCACCACCGAAGATCTTTTCTTCAAATACATACTGCTTCTCTAAATCCCCAGAAGGCTCAAATTCAATATGAACATCTCCATACTGACCATGGCCACCAGACTGCTTCTTGTGCTTTCCTTGTACCCTTACTTTTTTTCTAAGTGTCTCACGATAAGGGATTCTAGGTTTCATTGCCTCAATCTCTACTTTATACTTCGTGAATAACTTGCTAATGGTAACTTCTAACTGTTGGTTGCCAATACCATAAAGCAGTGTCTGTCGGTTTTCTTTATCATTCACCAATTTAAGGGTCAGATCTTCATCCATTAGTTTTGCCAATGCTTGTGAAACTTTATCATCATCACCCTTATTTTTCGTTTTAAAGCGTATATATGTGTAAGGTGTTGATACCTCAATCGGATCATAGATAATCGGATTTGCCTTGGTTGATAGGGTATCACCGGTTGATGTATTGGATAATTTACCAAGTGCACCGATATCACCTGCATGAAGCTCACTGACTTCAATCTGTTCTTTACCTCTTAATACATATAATCTAGATATCTTTTCTTCCGTATCCTTATTGGCATTATAGATAACAGAATCTGATTTAATTACACCAGAGCAGATCTTAAATAATGAGAATTTACCAATAAAAGGATCAACAATTGTCTTAAATACTCTAGCTGAAAATGGCTTACTATCATCATAGTCTACAACAATTTCCTGATCAGTCTTAACATTCTTACCTTTGATGGTTGCTTTCTCAGGACTCGGGAAATACTTCTCAATTGCCTGCAATAGCATGGTTGTGCCCTGAGCATTCAAACCGGAACCCATCATAACAGGAACAATGGTGCCATCTATCACATTATTTCTGAGAGCTTGTGAAATCTCCTGCTGCGTAAATTCTTCTCCAGAAAAATATTTTTCCATTAGCTCTTCACTGGTCTCTGCAACAGCTTCCAATAATATCTCACGTGCCTCAGATAGATTTGCCATACTATACTCTGGAATTTCACACTCTACATAATTACTTGCGTTCGTAAATCTTCTACCACCCATTTTAACAACGTTGACAAAGCCAACAAATTTTTCATTTTCCCGAATTGGAATATGGAATGGAGCGATCTTCTTACCATAAAGTTCTGTTAATCGTTCTACAACCTGACGAAAACTTGCATGATCATCGTCCATATCGGTTATAAAAAATATCCTTGGTAAGTGGTACTTCTCACAAAAATCCCACGCCTTCATTGTACCAACTTCAACTCCTGCTTTCGCTGAAACTACGATTACAGCCGCGTCAGCAACTGCAAGTGCTTCCTCTACTTCCCCAACAAAATCAAAATATCCAGGCGTGTCCAAAAAATTAATTTTAATATCTTCATATAATATGGGTACTACTGTAGTACTGATGGAGAACAATCTTTTCTGTTCTTCTTTGTCGTAATCACTGATTGTATTTCCTTCTTCAACTTTTCCTTGACGTTTGATGATCCCTGTTGTGTACGCCATGGCTTCGACTAATGTAGTCTTGCCACAGCTTCCGTGGCCTAACAAAACAACA
>JAAYQP010000193.1 GCA_012519195.1 Clostridiales bacterium
ATGTTATCCTCCTAAATTAAGACTCCGGTGATTCCTCTTTATATATTTTCATCATACGCTTTAATAGTTTATTATACCGGGATAGTTTCTTCCTTGAGGCATCATATTTAAATGAAAACCATGCAAGGGAACCTAGTCCATAAACTGTAATCAGAATAATATAAACACCAAGGATATAGGATCCAATTGTTTTGTAATCCAAAGAAACTGCATTTTTGATGATATATTCTGATCGATACAGGAAAATCAAAGTCAGTATCAATAAATAACCCACCGTAGTACTAATTATTGATTTCAACACCTGATACCTGACGTAATCCGTTTTATAATATTTACTTAGACGGATATCTTCCTTACCCTCTTTATTTTCAAATACAGCTAATTTCGTCATTAGTCTGATTTTTCTGTTATTTAACATATTTTCCTCCAAACCCGGAACTTATAATACAATCATTCACAGGAATTACCAGATTTATTCAATATCTAGCCATTCCCTCATCTTTACAAAAAGGAAACAATTATTCCTATTAATCCAAAGCAGATACGCTGGCAAGCTTATAATTCCTCATTCCGTTTTATTATAGCATAGATATATGTTAATTTCGAGCTATTTTTTTGATTTGAGGAAAATGCAGCTTTGCTGGCAAAACTAAGGCTGGCTCATCGCTGAGCCAGCCCTATTATCTCTGCATAGGTAGATCTTGGTGAATTCTATAAATTGTCAATTCTTCCCCATCTTTTAAATATGTAACTATTTGTTTCAATTCTTCAGAAATATTCAGTTTCAAAAAACCCATTTTATTTTCTGTATGGATTGGTATGATTGCCATTTGTGGATTTACTTTAGTAATTACTTTTTCAATACATTCCGTCGTGGCATGTCCACTGGTATGAAGTTTATATATTTGCTCCAAATCATAAGATGCTAAAAAATCTGACAAAGATTGATTATATCCTTTCTGGTTCTTATCTAGGTAGCCCTCCCACATAGAATAGATAATTTTAGGATCTAAATCAGAGAAACGTTCTATCCATTTTTGATATCGTTCTCCTTCCCTAATCACTGCTACAAAGCCATTTCCCCTCATTATTTTTTCCTGAGCAGCACTATTAGGCATTCTTTCCAAATCAAATATCACTGGATATACTTTATCGAAATGATAAAGGACTGATGATCTTTTACCAGCGTATTTTTTAAAATTTAATATTTGCTTAAATACATAATTATTACCATAAAACCCCATTCCATTTCGCTTTGCTGCGCAATAGAATGACCATAAACTATCTAGATTTGTAGAAGAGCATAGTAAAAAGATATATTTATGATTTCTGAAATAATTAAAAGCCTTCTCCTGCATTTCTTTTTCCGTCATTACCTTTTCCATCTGGCGGTTCATCATTGTACCTTCTGTAATTAGCACATCTATTTTACGTCTCCCATATTTCACAATGTGATAATCAATTACATCAAATAATGCTCCTCCTCTATAACCATGATTTCTATAATCTCCTGTGTGTAGTATGGTCATGTCAGGAGTTTCTACTAGAAACATGTATGCATCATAAGCTGAGTGATCCACAGAAAATGGGGTCACTCTAATATCACCACATTGAATTGTCTTATTTTCCTCTAGGGGGTGTATCCTATTACCATCTCTGAGTATCTCTATTGCATCATTATTCTCTATTTTCTCATATATTGTCAACATAATCTGTCTGGCACATTCGCCTATGTACAACGGTACCTCTTTTTGTATGGAGCCAAACATTCCAACATGATCACCATGATAATGTGTAAAAAATACACCATCACATTTTGCTCCTTTGTAATTAAGTCCATCAATCATTAATCCATATTCATCGCTTTCTGTTCCTGGAAGTTCCTCACCAAAATCAATAAAAATTCTATGATTATTTGTTTTTATTTCTGTTACGCAACCGCCAATTTGGTTTGTTCCACGATGAATTATTATTGTTGTTGACATATATGAGATCCTCCTTAAATTAACTCTACAAGGAATGACTTTCTGTTATTCACACATTCTAGTTTTTCTATACTAGCAAGTCTGTATAAATTATCGATTCCATATTGCTTCAGGTGTTATATTTTCATTTTCACTCCTATCAAAATAGCACACATTCTCACTTCCAAGACGATCATATATTTTCCCAAGATGCTTAATTTGAAAATCACTGTCCCCATTTGCTATGAATAATTTTACTTTTTCATGCATCTTTAACGTATCTAATTTATCTTCATTAATTTTATATGGGAATAAATTAAGACCCTTGCTAATGATTTTAATATACTTTTTATATTGTTTAGTAAAGTCATCTCCTGCATTTTCAAACCAATTATTATAGTTATCCATTTGTTGAAATACTTTTACTTCGTTACTATTTGATTTCACTTCTGGATTACCACTTAGTTTAGCTTCTACAAACATTAATTCATTCGATTCCATATTGAATAAAAGCATATCACATTTCTTACCATTTTCTCCATCCTCTAAATTTGCTCGAATTTCTATATCTAATACAATAACCTTTGGCGTAGTTTCATCCTGTTTCCTATATGTATAGGAATACAATTGGGCTAAAAATTTTCTCTCTTTATCCATATTCTCTTTATCATCTTCTAAATCTAAATAACATTCTACTGACTTCGAGTTTTTCTTACTACTAAATTTTAGCTCAATACCCTCTTTTAATTTATCATAATTATTATAAAAGTAATTCTTCTTACCAATTTCTCTTTCTAATGTATCAACCGATTTATAGGAACCCTTTATACCTGCATAAGGTAATATATTTAAATCAGGATCTAATTCCTTAATATATTTAAAGTATTCGGTATTAAATTTATACGATTTTCCCTCAAATCTGAATAATACACCACCCGCATAATAAAAATCCAGTCTTTCCTTTCTTATTGCAGGATATACAATTCCATCTTTTATATCTGAAAATAATTTTTCCCATAACTTATTTTCTTTTACTTGCTTACATTTTTTCTTATCAAATTCTCTGATAAAGCTCATTTTCTCTCCTCCTTTTATTCTAGATTTTCTTCTAACAATGCGAAGAGAAGTTCTCTCATAGGTATTGCTATTTCCTCTTTTTTAAATCTGATGGAGGGCAACATAAATTCATCTAAAGCAGCTTGCTTTATCAATTCATCTTCACTATGATATAATTCTCGCAATTCATTTTCCCGCTTATTTATCGTTTCATAAAGTTCACACAATATCACATTTTCATCCTCTGATAAATATGGTGAAAACACAGTTACTACCTCTTTTGACTTTCCATGACCAGCTTCGTGTATCATATAGCTAAAAAAATCTACGATCATGCCACTTTCCATATCAATATTCTTATTCTCTTCTAAAACTTTTCCCGTTTCTTCATGATATTTGAGATTGAAAGACCATTCCGTCATTACATCAATAATTCTATTAATAAGTGGATTATCACTTTCACAATACCAAAGCGCAACGATACCTTCTAGCCTGACCCAGTAATAATAACCCAAAAGTTCTTTTGCCCGTTCTATCATGAAATCACCTTTCTCTCCTCTTGTTATTTCTCTTGTTATTCCTCTTGTTCAAACCAATTGTCCTATTAAGGTATTGGTTGCATTGCATCTTTTTTATCAGCTCTATTACTTTTCGCAATTACATAAGTAAGATAACATAACTTACCTACTTTCCTATTATCAGATATTTTGATGTTTCACACTTTTTTTATTATTTCTCTATAGGTTGCCCTGTCAGGTATGATTAGCTCTGAGTCTGGTGAATTCATGATTACATATAATATTGGAATTAATCCTTTAACCAATCTATAACCATGAAGTCGAATGTCTAAACGTTCATTCCAATAATCGTGATTTCCTTTTAACATATCCCGATCCAATGTACTTAACGAATCCGATTTCGTAACATCATTTAAAATGATCGAAAGCTGTTCCAGTTCTTTTCTTTCTATCCACTGCAACTGACTCCTTACGAGAATATGATGATTTACATAAATATCTGTAAAAACCTCTTTTACTGCATCTTGATACCAATTTCGAATATCCATAAGTTACCCCCTGATTTTACTGATTTATTTAAATCTCGATACAATAAATACCATCTTTTCCTTTCACAAGTCCAAAATCTTCTCTAAAGCTTTCTGGAAAGTCCTTGTAATAGTATTTTTCTTGATTATCATATTTCACTGTATATCCAATATTACACAAAGTCTTAAAGTCTCGTTGTCTGGTGCGTTCACTTGTTGTAGGAAACAGTTCCTTATATGCACTAATACAAGATACTTGGTCCTCATTGTCATGGAAGTAATCCTCATCCTCTACTCCTATCATCTCCCATGCAGGTGTTTCCTTAAATTCCAGATTAAACATCAATGTTCCAAGTCTATTTAGTCTGATTAAGTGTGCAACTCTTCTATCTGTTGAAGCAGCAACGTTAAGCTCTAAAGGTTCTCCGTTTTTTATGTATCCTCTATTCACAGGAGAGTATTTAACGTTAATTAATCCAGCGTCTGTTAAGTCCTTTATATCCCGTTCTATCATTTTCTTGCCTGCAGGAATAATTCTGGTTATCTCATTGATTTCTACAATCAGACAGCGATAAAATATCTCATAAAGGTAGAGCTGGCGTTCCGTTTTTGTAATTTTTCGGCCTGATTCCTTCACTTTCCTTTCTTTCATATTCCGTCCTTTCCGTATATATGGTGAATAATGATCTTGTTTCTGGTTTTTAATTACGTTTCTACCCTATCTCTGTTTCTATTTCTGATAATAATATTATGGGGATGTTATTACTCACTTTAGAAATGGAAATATTACTAACTGGTAGTTGTGAGATAAATGTACTCTTCTGTCCAGGCTTCTATTTCATTCACCATTTTCTTAGATACTTTGATGAATTTAGTCCCTAACAGATAAAAAGGACACCAGAAATAAGTACTCTTATTATCTATATAACGAACATGCTGTTCAAAATCCCTGATTATAAATTCTTCTACTATATCCAATGGAGGCTTTATTAAATCTTTTGGATTTTCGGCTATATATTCCTGGTAAAACTCTTCGGACACTTCCAATAAAAGCATTTTCTTATATAGTTTTTTAATCAAAGGAATATACCTGCACTCATTACCGCGAATTCTCTTTGCAACTGTTAGAAATTGTTCCGTTTTTTCATAACTAATCTCATCGCTTAAGGAATCTAATATTTTTTTCTTAAAATAGGGGTCTTCCATTAAATATTTATAGCGCTCATCTAAATTCAGTAAGAATATTAACATCTTTCCAACAAAATCTATTCCTACATCTCCATCTCCTATAATTAGATAGAAATAATCCATATTCTTTTCCGTAGAGTAATTACTTAATAAAATTCTTATATCTTCATGAAGAACCCCATATTGATGTTTATTTAATATCCTATCTTCAATGTCCAGATACGGATATTCCCACCAAGAGATTTTTAAACTCTGATTTTCGTATATTTGTCTGTTCTGTGAGATTTCTTCAAATGCAGATTCAATTATTTCTAAATAAGAAATCTCCTCTTTACTGTATTCTGCCTGGCTGCCTAACAACTGGATTAGCTCTATTAATTTTACATCGTACTGGAAATACTTGAAAAGTAAATATTCATAGTGTTTTAATATGTTCATATAGACTCCATTCTGTTGAGATATGATCTTTTATCTTCAAAATGAATTTTTCATAAAAAAATAAATATCATTTTTTATCAACTATATATTTTTTATATTAATTCTAAATGAAGTTGCCAAGGAACGATCTGATCTGATCATATTATATATCGTCGTCTTATTAAAGACAGACAACAGTATGTCGATGCGAAATTCATAAATGAATCATGTAATTTCTGATTTGATTATATCTACACAATAAGTCTAACCATTAAGGAAACCAAGTGAAACATATCAAGAAATAAGCATCTCAAAGTAGATAATGGCGTGTCACATTACAAATTCTCCAACCATGCATGAGCCATGTCAATCCAGCATTGACAGGTAGGCTCTATACCAAATCCATTGTTAGCCAACGTTAAACGATTCGCCAATGCTAGTCCATGGCCACCTTTTTCGAACAAATGAAATTCCACTGGAATCCCTGCTGCTACTAAAGCCTGTACCAACAGCACCGAATTCTGTACTGGTACCGATCTATCCTCAAAGGTATGCCAGATAAAGCTACGGGGAACTGCATCGCTAACCTGATGTTCCAGAGACATCTCCTCTTTTCTTTCTTCGTAGGCATCTCCCAGCAGATTCTCAATGGAACCCCGATGGGCAAACTCACCAGATGTGATTACCGGATAACCAAGCATCATGGCATTGGGACGCAGCTGCTCCATCTCCA
>JAAYQP010000194.1 GCA_012519195.1 Clostridiales bacterium
ATAATGAATCTGGTCTTTTTAAAGGTATAGAAATCTCGAACCCTACCATCAATAAATGACCTAAGTATCGGAGTGTCTTCCAAACAAACCGTAATCAAATAATGCTCCGCCACAATGATACCTAGGGGAATGGTAACATAACGATCCTTATCATTCCTTTTCTCCAAAGTAGGAATGTCAACCAAGATTAAGGTATAGTTATCCTCCACCTCAATTCTTGCCCGTTCCTCTTCATCCAAAGGAGCCCTTAAATGATTAATATCAATACCTGCTGAATTTGCAATTTCTAATAATTCCGTTGCGGAAGGATCTGTCATTGCTACCCAGCATCCCTCCACCAATTCATTTAATTTAAGAAGCTTTCCTTCTGTTGTTTTAAAAATTTCGATCATAACTGCTCCTTTCCACTGCATTGAGGCAGCAGAAAGCGATCAATTTATGGGTAGAACTTTCACCGAATCACCGGATAACCATAATAAGAATCTGCTGCATCATGCAGTAATTAATATTATATTGTCTTCGTCGATACTTACTACTACCGGGGCCGGTTTCCATCTCACCACATCCTTTTAACTATATTTTCCAAAAATAACTAAGTGTAAGTATTTTTGTATTTATTAAATCAATTCCAAAATCATTATATGTTTTTCTGACATCTTTGTCAAACAGAAATGATAGTTGAACACAGATACAGCTCCAAAATAATTGTTAGATATTCTGGAGCTGTATTATACGAAGGTACTCTTTATAAGTATTTACTATAATTTATAAATATTATACAATCGAAAACCATTACTAAGTAAGTTCTACAATATCAAAAATTAAGTTTACCATAATTATTAATTAACAAAACTGAAGTTTGCCTATAATGTAATCTCATCTTCCCCATAATCGATGATTGGAACCTGAAGGGTTGTTCCAGGTTCAATATAGATTGAATTCAGATCATTTAACTCCATCAAATCCGCAAGATTGATACTGAATTTATCCAATATCATCCCTAAGGTATCCTCTTCCTCTACCAGATAGGTTGTAAAATGTGTATAGTTGTTCTGCGGAATACTAACCGGTATACAAATCACATCCCCTTCCTGTAGATTATATACATTTATCAGAGGGTTGGCACTCAAAATGGCTTCCAACTCTACCCTATAACGTCTACTTATACTATATAGGGTATCTCCTTTTTTTACTATATAATTAATACAATACATGTCTATTCTCCTCCCATTAACGAGAAGCTATTTTTGCTATATTATATTCATGACTGGGGGATATGTTACGTATGATTATCATAGGCTATCAATCTACATTCCACTCCCTGCTAAAATATTAAATCATCTTTTGTTTTATATTGATTTTATTTTATTTTTTATGTAAGATAATGTAATAATTTGGGTAACATTTTTCATTTTATTATCATATGATAGGCATAGACTCTTAATAAATTTAACATTATATTTATCTGTACTACTTGTTTTATAACAATTAAATTGTTGAACTTCAAGATTATGTATCGTATAATATTTAAAGCTGGTTTTTAGCTGTCATAGATTTAAGGAGAAGCAAAAATGATAAACAATATGCTAGGTATTGACATCGGTTCTACCACCGTAAAGATAGTCATTATTAATAAGGAAGGAGAACTACTTTTCTCCGATTACGAACGGCATTTTGCAAATATTCAGGAGACTTTGGCAGGTTTAATGAAGAAAGCTTCCGATGCTATTGGTAATCGATCCGTTGCACCTGTAATCACCGGATCTGGCGGTCTGAGTATCTCTAAGCACTTAGGTATTCCTTTTGTTCAAGAGGTTATCGCTGTATCAACGGCCTTACAGGATTATGCCCCACAAACCGACGTTGCTATAGAACTTGGAGGAGAAGATGCGAAAATCATCTATTTTTCCAATGGGGTCGAGCAACGTATGAACGGCATCTGCGCCGGTGGTACCGGATCTTTCATTGACCAAATGGCTAGCCTATTAAATACGGATGCGGCCGGATTAAATGAATATGCAAAAAATTATCAAACAATCTATCCGATTGCCGCCAGATGTGGTGTCTTTGCCAAATCTGATATCCAACCTTTGATTAATGAAGGCGCAACCAAACCGGATCTATCCATCTCCGTCTTCCAAGCTGTTGTAAATCAGACAATAAGCGGACTTGCCTGTGGTAAACCAATTCGAGGAAATGTTGCATTCCTTGGTGGACCCTTACATTTCTTAACGGAGCTTAAGAAAGCATTTATTCGTACCTTAAACCTTAATGATGATCAAGTAATAGCACCAGAAAATTCCCATTTGTTCGCCGCTATTGGGGCAGCAATGAATGGAAATACAGAGATTACAACAGATCTCGATTCTCTTTATCACAAATTGTCCCGCGGAATCAAAATGGACTTTGAAGTACATAGGATGGAACCATTATTCATCGATGAAGCAGAATATGAAGCCTTTAAAGAACGACATGCAAAGCATACGGTTAAAAAAGGAGACCTGAAAGATTATGAGGGTAACTGTTTTCTTGGTATCGATGCCGGTTCAACGACAACAAAGGTAGCAATCGTTGGGGAGGACGGCACCCTTTTGTATTCTTTTTATAGTAATAATAATGGAAGTCCTCTCAAAACCGCAATCCGCTCCCTTAAAGAAATCTATGGAATACTTCCTGATAAAGCAAAAATCGTTCGCTCCTGCTCCACCGGTTATGGAGAAGCTCTGGTAAAAGCCGCCTTAATGCTCGATGAAGGCGAAGTAGAAACGGTAGC
>JAAYQP010000195.1 GCA_012519195.1 Clostridiales bacterium
ACGAGAGATTCGCAAGCGAAACTCTTTCTTATGACAAAAATAAGAAATTTACAAATGGTTTATTCGATTATATAATAGGGGGGGAAACGTAACCTAGTATTAATAGGGGGATGGATTGTTATGCATAAAATTAAAAATTCAAGCTATCACTATGTCTATGTCGTTTTTTTTGTCACAAATACAATGATGGGAAAAATGATACAATTCGCAACCCGGAATTCATATAGCCATGTGGCATTAGCCTTTGAGGAAGACCTACAAACCATGTACTCCTTTGCCAGGTACCATATTAATTCTCCTATTTCTGGTGGCTTTGTAATTGAACATCCACAGAGATATCTGAATGGCAATCGTGATGTTGAGATAAAGCTATGCAAGGTACCGGTTTCTGAGGTAGATTATCGACGGATCAGAAAGACCATTGATTATTTCTGCCAGAATAAGGACTTAATGCTATATAATACAGTGAATGCGATATTGTCACTTGTTAATAAAAAGATAAAAGTAGAAAATACTTATACCTGTATTGAATTTGTAACTTATCTACTTAATATTAGAAATATATTAGCGATTCGGGATTTAGAGATTATGCTAGAGCCTTATCAAGTTTATCATGGTGGTCTAAGAGAAATTGCCCGCCTAGATGATCCATTGGAAGATGATTATTTTAATCGACGATGTATTCATGGCATCGTATATGATACATTTTCTCATTTTGGAAAGATTATTTTAAGATTGGCATACCGTTAGCATTATATTTACTCAAAGTTAATAAAGTTTAGAAAGCACCAATAGGGAAAGAAGATAAGAGGGTAAGTATATGAACTATGCATTTATTTATGATACACGGATTGGAAAAGTAAAGATTGCCGAGGATGGCCTTGGAATTACGGAAATCGACCTTATTTCTTCAGATGAGGAGGAAGAGGCGAATACGAAGAAAGCAGACCTAGCTTCGGTTGTTATCATGGAAACTGATTTAATCAGAAAAGCCTATGAGGAGCTATCAGAATATCTCAATGGAAAACGCAAGAAATTTACCGTACCTTTAAATCCGAAAGGGACAGAGTTTCAGCAAAAGGTATGGAAGGTTTTGCAAACGATCCCCTTTGGTGAGACGAAAAGCTATGGGCAGGTAGCGATGGAGATCGATAATCCGAAAGCGTGCAGAGCGGTAGGAATGGCAAATCATCGAAATCCTATCCTGATTATGATTCCTTGCCATAGGGTGATTGGTGCGGATGGAAGCTTGACTGGATACGGAGGCGGACTTTCATTGAAGGAGTTTTTGCTTGATCTAGAGCAAGAGAAAGGATGAATTAAATGAACAAAGAATGGTCATTGGACGTGCTATACAGAGGGTTTAACGACGAAAAATATCATAAAGATAAGGAAGAACTGGTGAAGCTGACCTTAGAAATGAAGGCATACAGTGAAGGCTTAAATTCTGGTCCTCAAAAGGAAGAAGATTTGATTAAGGCCGTAGAATATCTGGAGCAGTATCATGTTCTGTCCTACCGTTTGATTTCCTATACCGTCTTAATGCAGAGTACCAATACATCGGATAGTGAGATCACCAATCAGGTAAATGAGATTGAAAAGCAGGTAAGTGAAGCTTCTAAACCGCTTACCGTTTTAAAGAAATATATTGCTAGAGCACAGAATTTACAGGAGCTCTATGATCGATATCCTAAGCTTAAGAGTTATGAGTACCTGATAGCAGAGATGAGAGAAGAAGCAAACCATTTATTAAGTGATGATGTGGAGGATGTGATTGCCAAGCTAAATATCTCAGCAGGATCCGCATGGAACAGTATGCAAAGCTTCCTTACTTCAACCCTAGAAGTGGAATATAAGGGGCAGGTAGTTACCCTTCCAGAGATTCGTAATTTAGCTTATGACAAGGATCCTACGGTTCGTAAGGAAGCTTATGAAGCGGAATTAAAGTCCTTAGAAAAAATTAAAGATGCCGTAAGTTTCTCCTTGAATAATATTAAGACCCAGGTTAATACGATCTCTGATTTGAGAGGGTATCCGTCTCCACTGGAAATGACCCTAAAGCAATCAAGGATGAAGAAAGAAACCTTGGATGCACTATTGCAGGCAATCAAGGAATATCTTCCTGCCTTTCACAGATACTTAAAACATAAGGCTAAGGTTCTTGGGCATGTCAATGGCTTACCTTGGTATGATATATTTGCCCCTATGGGGGAAAGTAGCCGTCAATTTACCATAGAGGAAGCTAAGGATTATCTGATTAAGCATTTTAGTAACTTTGCTCAGGATATGGGAGATATGATTCAGGAAGCATTTGATAATGAATGGATTGATTTCTATCCGAGAAAGGGTAAGGTCGGTGGTGCCTTCTGTGAGAACATTCCATTTGTGAAGCAGAGCCGTATTCTAACCAATTTTACCGGTAATTTTGGTGATGTGGTTACCCTTGCCCATGAGTTAGGGCATGCCTATCATGGTATGATGATTCAGGATCACCTTCCCTTAAATACTGATTACAGTATGCCTGTGGCTGAAACGGCATCCACCTTTAATGAAGCAATTGTCATGGAATTTGCAATCAAAGAAGCGGATAGCAAGGAAAAACTAGCCCTAATCGAAGATCAACTTCAGAATGTAACTCAGATTATTGTTGATATCTATTCCAGATATCTCTTTGAAAGTGAGGTCTTTGAAAAGAGCAGAAATGGTTTTCTATTTGCAGATCAATTAAGTGATATCATGCTTCAAGCACAAAAGGAAGCTTATGGAGATGGTCTAGATTCAAGTGTCTTACATCAATATATGTGGATTGTAAAGGGTCATTATTATAGCGAGAACTTAAGCTTCTATAACTTCCCTTATGCCTTTGGTGGATTATTTGCCAGAGGTTTGTATGAAAAGTATAAGGAGGAGGGAGAAGTATTCTTACCGAAATATCGTGCTCTATTAAAGGCGACTACCGTGATGTCTGTGGAAGATGCAGCGAAAGAAGCAGAAATTAATCTTGAGGATCCGGAGTTTTGGAGAACCAGTCTCCGTTCCTATGAAAAAATGATTGATGAATTTATCAAGCTCTCATAAGTATATAAAAATGAATTTTTGAATGAATAATAAAGAATGAGAATTAAAGAATGAAAAATAAAGAATGAAGTAAGGCAACTCCTTCAACTATGAAATGTGGAACTATTTTTCTGCAATAAATATCGCTTTTATACGAATAATAATAATGAATAAATTCTGTTTGTGAAAGAGCAAATATAATTTATATTTATCCGTATAAAATGATAGCTATATTTACTTGCGTCATGGAAGAGAGGAGTTGGATTATGAGTTTAATCGATAATGAGCATCCGCTACCAGTTGGTCTTGGAATGCGTTTAGCTTTAGATATGGAGGCTATGACGAATTTTGTGAATCTGCCGGAGAGTCGTAAACAGGAATTGGTGAACTACATTAAAGGCTCCGCTAGCGGGGATGAAGCAAAAGCTCGGGTTACTGAGGTGGTATCTAGTCTTCATAATGGATCTTCATTCCGTTAATTTTTATAATGGATCTTCATTCCGTTAATTTTTATAATGGATCTTCATTCTGTTAGTTTATGAGAACTATCTTTTATTAATTTTATAGAGAATTATCTTTTCCTTGTATGAATGTAATAAAATAAAAGGGGTGAACCATATCTTTTCCTTTTGAGTAAAAGATATGGCACATCCCTTTCTATTTTTACTTTTATATTGTCTATCTTGGATTCCCCATAAAGAAAAGGGCAACTGTTCCAGGACCAGAATGTGCTCCTATGGTTGCACTAACATAATTGATGAGGATATTCTCAATTCCAAAACGCTGTTTTACAAGACTGGCAACATATTCTGCATCTTCAAGGCAATCTCCATGACTAATAAAGACAATATCATTCTGATTTTCATATCCTTTAATTCTGGCTTCCATCTGATCAACTAAGGAGATTAGAGCTTTCTTTCGTCCACGGACATTTTTGAGTGGAACTAGATGTCCATCATTATCAACATGAAGCACAGGTTTTACATTGATTAAGGTACCGATGATTGCAGTAGTTTTGGAAACCCGTCCACCACGATGCAGATGATGTAAATCGTCTACCGTGAATATATGACATAGTTTTAATTTATTCTTTTCTAACCAATCTGCAATTTCCTCCATTGATTTTCCTTGATCCTTAAGCTCTACTGCTTTATGAACCAATAGACCTTCTCCTAGGGATGCACAGAGGGAATCGATCACCGTAATTTTAGCATCTGGTCTCTCTTCACAAAGCTCTCGTGCTACGGTCGTAGCAACGGAACAACTGCCGCTAAGACCAGATGAAAATGCGATATGTAGGATATCGTATCCCTCATCCAAAAGACCAGTAAATACTTCTCGAGCTATCTCCGGATTCACTGCCATTGTTGTGGGCATAGCACCACCGCGCATCATATCATAGAACACCTTAAGCTCAAGATCATTCTTGCCACCATAGACGGTTCCGTTAAAGTTATAATAGAGTGGCAGCAGTTTTAGATTATGCTGCTCGTAATATTCTTTTGGTAAATCACAGGTGGTATCGGTAGTGATAACAAAATTCTTCATCGGTTTACACCATTCCTTTCCTAAGCATATAGGTAATAATCTATGGCAAGCGATTCTATTTTGGAGATACATAAACACTTCCTATGAAAAAAGAAAAATATCAGTATTTCCCACCCATTAGAATCAACTTGGATTTGTTTTCTTAATTAAGTAGTTTTAATTACGATATGATATATTATATCATACCGCACTCAATAGTTTCAATACGTTTTGCCAAATAAATCAATATTTCATTACTATATAATTGCAAAAAATCCTTTTCTTATGCATATACTTATGATATAATTACGCGAGAAGCAGGTAGCTTAGGTAATTTTAGCGAATCTGTGTAACAAAAGATAGTTCATCTTATGAATAGGGAGGTTAGAAAAATGAAACACATCAAGACTTTAAATACAAGAAATTTAAAAGAGTCAATGAAAACTGGTGGCTGCGGCGAGTGCCAGACTTCTTGCCAATCCGCATGTAAGACATCCTGCACCGTTGGTAACCAGAGCTGCGAGAATAAATAATCAAAGTTACCTTAATTCTATATAGAGTACGATTTTAAAGTTCTCGTTCTCAATTTGCTTAGGAATAGCATTATAAATTTCTAAGATACATAGGAGCGGATCATATCGCATAGTGACCGATTACTTGACAAAGATGCGCTATGTTCGCGATCAAAAAGAACGGCTTGAGTAAAGGCTTATAATTCTATTAAACAATATTGTGATAATAAATTAGGAAAGGGTAAATTTATTATTATGACAGGGGGGCTGCCTCAAAATATCATTCTGAGATTTTATTCAGAAGGTATTTTAGACAGTCCCATTCGTTATGTGAAAAATAGGAGGAAATCATATATGATTCACCAATATAAAAACAACGGTTACAATATAGTCCTAGATGTTAACAGTGGTATGGTTCATGTAGTAGATGACTTGGCCTATGATATTATTGCGCTTTATGAAAATCATAGTAAAGAAGATATAATCGCAGCAATGGTTGAAAAATATACCAAACCGGAACATCATATAAAAATTACAGGCGAGGAGACAGATAGCAAAGATCTGGCTGAAATTACCGAGAGCTTATTAATACAAATTCAAGAGGTTCTGGATCATATTGAGCAGTTGAAAGAGGACGGAGGACTTTTCACCGAGGATATCTATGAGAACTATATCAAGGACTTTAAGTCTCGTTCTACAGTTGTCAAGGCACTTTGCTTACATATCGCCCATGATTGTAATCTTGCCTGCCAGTATTGCTTTGCAGGTAAGGGAGAGTATCACGGGGACCGTTCCCTGATGAGCTATGAAGTTGGCAAACAAGCATTGGATTTTTTAATTGCAAATTCTGGCAATAGAAGGAATCTGGAAGTGGATTTCTTTGGTGGTGAACCTTTGATGAATTTCCAGGTTGTTAAAGATCTTGTGAAATATGGTAGAGAACAAGAAGTTAAATATAATAAAAATTTTCGCTTTACCCTGACTACAAATGGTCTCCTATTGGATGATGAAGTTATGGAATTTGCTAATAAGGAGCTTAGCAATATCGTATTAAGTATCGATGGTCGTAAGGATATCAATGATCGAATGCGGCCAAGTAGGAATGGAAAAGGAAGCTATGATATTATCATCCCGAAATTTCAAAAGCTTGCCGATCGTAGAAATCAGAATAACTATTATGTTCGTGGAACCTTTACCCATCATAATTTGGATTTTTCTGAGGATGTTAAACATCTGGCTGATCTGGGCTTCAAACAGATTTCTGTGGAACCAGTTGTTGCACCTCCAGAGGAGCCCTATGCAATCACAGAGGAAGATCTTCCCTACATTTTCGACCAGTATGATAAGTTAGCTCAGTTTATGTTGGAACGCAAGAAAGAAGGTAGGGACTTTAACTTCTTCCATTTTATGATTGATCTATCCGGAGGACCTTGCGTTGCGAAACGACTATCTGGTTGTGGTTCCGGAACCGAATATCTAGCGGTTACACCATGGGGTGATCTCTATCCTTGCCATCAGTTCGTTGGTAATGAGGAATTTCTGATGGGTAATGTGTATGAAGGTATTAAAAATACAGAATTACAAGAAGAATTTAAGCATTGTAATGTTTATTCTAAGGAAAAATGCCGGAAATGCTTTGCGAAGTTCTATTGTAGTGGAGGTTGTGCAGCAAATTCCTACAATTCTCACAATACCATTCACGATGCCTACGATATTGGTTGTGAAATGCAAAGAAAACGAGTGGAATGCGCAATTATGCTAAAGGCTGCAGAAGCTGATCTGGAAACAATTACTGATTAAAAAAATAGGAACAAGATGTTATCCTTTTACATATAGTATTAAGTATTACCTACCGGTAATACCAAGAAGTACGGAGGTAATATGGAAAATTGGTTTATCAAGAATAAGAAAGCGGATTTTAAAAAGATTATGCAGGAATGCGGAATCAGTGAAGTCATAGCTAGATGCCTAGTTAATAAAGGACTCACGGAGCCAGAAGAAATCAATGCCTATCTCCATCCTAAGATAGAGCACCTGCATGATCCTTATGCAATGAAGGATATGCAGAAATCCGTTGCCATACTTGCAGAAAAAATCAGAGATAGAAGCAAAATCCGAATTATCGGTGATTATGATGTGGACGGTGTAATATCTACCTATGTGCTTTACCGGACTTTAAAAGAGTTGGGGGCGGCTGTGGATTATGAAATCCCGGATCGTATCATGGATGGATATGGGATAAACATCAATATGGTGAAAGCTGCCCATGAGAATCAAATTGACACCATCCTAACCTGCGATAATGGAATCGTAGCCATGGAACAAATCCGCTATGCAAAGGAACTAGGGATGACAGTCATCGTAACGGATCATCATAACTTATATGAAACAGAGGATTCTGAAGTTGTCCTGCCGGAAGCGGATGCTATCATCAATCCCAAGCAGTTAGATTGTGCTTATCCCTTTAAGGAGTTATGTGGTGCTGCAGTCGCCTATAAACTGATTGAAGCACTTTTAGACACGATTCCCCTGCCCAATAAAAAAGAATATCTAGAAGAAATGCTCTCCTATATTGCCATAGCCACGGTTTGCGATGTTATGGATTTGGTGGATGAGAATCGAGTAATCGTAAAGTATGGCTTAGAGCTGCTTCAAAGAACCAAGAACCTGGGGATTCTTGCACTAATGGAGGCCAGTGGCATAGAAAAGGAGGAATTGGCTTCCTTCCACTTAGGTTTCATCATCGGACCCTGTCTTAATGCATCTGGAAGGCTAGATACCGCAAAGAAAGGATTGCAGCTATTACTTGCTAAAACAAAAGAGGAGGCGGTATCCCTTGCCCAGGAAGTAAGAGAATTAAATAATATTCGCAAGGAAATAACACAGGAGAATGTGGAAAGGGCTATTCACCTGATTGAAGGAAGTTCCCTAAAGCAGGATAAGGTTTTAGTGGTTTATCTGGAAGATTGTCATGAAAGCGTTGCAGGAATTATTGCCGGAAGATTACGAGAAAAGTATCATAAACCGGCCATTGTACTAACAAAGGCCCAGGATTGTATTAAAGGCTCTGGAAGATCGATCGAAAACTATAATATGATTGAAGAATTGTCAAAATACCGGCAGTTGATGATTAAAGTCGGCGGTCACCCCATGGCAGCAGGTCTATCGCTACCATATGAGAATATTGAAATTTTGAGGAGTAG
>JAAYQP010000196.1 GCA_012519195.1 Clostridiales bacterium
ACATATTATAACTGTAAAACAAGAATATTGAGTAAAAGCGATAATGGAGGATTTGTTGAATGGAGTTTTCAGTAAAAGAAGTTATAAATAAATAATGTGCTATTAACTAAAATTTTTATTTAATTGGTCCAACCATATTTTTGAGCAAAAAAATAAGCTAGGAGTTTAATAACTCCTAGACTTATTAAGGTTTTGCAACCTTTATAGAAGTCTAATTGACAAAGAGATTACGGATTATCATTGTTCGCATAAATATTATTTATATCATAAAGAGAATTTACTACTAACCATAATTGAGGATAAAATTGCATTATATTCCAGATCGAAATTCCATTTAAACCAAATTCATTTACCAACTCTAAATATTCTTTAATACTTCTGGTATCTCTAAAGCGAACAACATATTCCCTATCTAATATATATTGAAAATATGCGGTTTTTGATATGTCATCATATTGTATTACTGCCCCCATATCTTTCGATAATTCTACTGCTGCATTACTGGTAATTGCAATTCCCCTTGAAACTCCAAGAATAAACGGCAATTCCCACATATAGCCGAGAATAGGTATACCGATATACATCTTTTCTGCTGGAAATCTTTCTGCCATTTCACTTACATATTGTCTTATGTTATCAAAAGAAATAATACCGGTAGGAATTCCAATATAATTGCCCCATTCATAGGTCATTAGAAATAATCCATCAACATTTTGAATTAGTTTTGAATAATCAAAGCCTTCATATACAATACCGGTCATTATTTCAAATGCACTAAGACTTAATGTATCAAATACAATTGTAAATCCCTCATTCTTTAGTAAATGTGAAAATCTAATCATAAAATCCACAAAATTATCTCTATTTTGCGGAAGTATATAAGGTACATTCAAATTAACACCATAATACCCCTTTGATCTTAAAATATTGAGTACATTATAAAAAAAAAGTTCCTGGCTTTCTTGACTCATGAGAAAATTCTGCATTGTATTACTTGCACTATTGTGGTTAATATCTTCAGGATTTAGCATCATAATAGGTGCTACTTGATATTCCTTTGCTAGTTCTATGATCTCTTCATCATCGATATCATTAATGTTTCCTGCATCATTAAAAGTATAGCTATAAACAGTAATATATGTTAGAAAAGGTAATGTTTTTAATAAAACATCTGTATTTATATATGGATTCGCGTAACCATATGTGGAAAGTTTACCCACCTTTTGACTTTCGTAACTTATAACAATTGTTTCTCCAGGATAGATAAATTCTCTACTTGATAGAAAAGGATTATTCCTCAATAATTGCAAGACAGTAATCCCATATAAATTTGCAATTCCAGATAGTGTACCCCCATCCTGAACAGTATAAGTTACTTGAGGTATTAAAATAACCAAAGTTTCTCCAACAGCCAAATTATCTGGGTTCTGTATTTCATTATCTAATATTAATCTCTCTTCTGATATTCCATATTGCTTTGCTATTTCATTTGTTGTCTCACCTGGTTGTACTACATGAATAATCATACTAACACCATAATACTGATTTATTACTAAATATATGAAATTTTGTCTTTATTATGTTTCTAAGAATGATATACAATAGCTTCAAATGTGGATTCATAAACAATTCCATTTGGATAGCCTTCTCCTGTTACCCCCATAGGTTTCCAGCAATCAGTTAATGTAACTGAAAGCTTGGAAACCTTGTTATCATAGCAATCTCCGGCCTAAAAACCTCTACTACCTCAATATCAAATATTTCTTTATACAACTCTAGGGCTTTCAAACTATTTTTTACAACAAAATCAATTTCTGCACCTTTAATCACTTGATTTTCCTCCATTATTAATTTTAATTCTAATCATAATATCCCAACATTCGCGATGAAACTTTCACCAGTTTGGAAAATTGTTAAAAAAGTCAATATAAATTCATCTCCTGACTGATGGGCAGCTAGTGCTATGTTCCATTTATTCTCCAATGATCTTCACATAGAATTCCCTATTTCTAGGCCCATCAAATTCGCAAAAATAGATTCCCTGCCAGGTGCCTAGCAAAAGTTTTCCGTCTTGGATTATCACGGTGCAGGAGGAACCCATGAGAGAAGCCTTTATATGAGCGTGGGAGTTCCCTTCAAAATGAAGGTATTCTCCATAAACGGGATAGGTTTTGTCCAGTGCATAAATCATATCACGAACAACATCCGGATCAGCATTTTCATTTATTGTAACTCCAGCTGTTGTATGGGGTACGTATATGACTGCGATACCATCCCGTATATTGCTGTTTATAACATCGTTGGCAACCTTATTGGTTATATCGATAAACTGCTGTGCTTTCGTGGTTCGGATATTGTGGTGCATAGTTCGCTCCTCCTTCTCTGAATACTTATTATTTGTATTAGCACTCTATTCTTATGTAGATCATTATATCAAAAGTTTATCTCCCTTGACAATTTTATCTTGTGTAAGCTTTTATCGAAGGATACTCTGGAGAGCCAACTACATATAAAAAACCAAACTAGTATTATATGATTGAATAGAGGGTTTCCAACAAAGAACTCTGCAAATGTATTAGCAGGATTCGGATGCTGAGAAACCCTTGTTTTTGTTTGGGAAGAGATAGACTCATGTAGCCTATTTTTTGATTAAAACATATATCCAGCCATACTACAAGGCATCATCATTAGATGCAATACACTCATTAGAAGAAGTGTTCGAGACCATATTCTGTGCCCAATGACCTCTTTTTACAACGATTATGCCGATTATACACTTTAGAATGTCGGCCAAATAACAAATCGGATAAAGCATTAAAATATTAAGATTTGTAAAATGTGTGAGTATATAGGTAAATGGAACAAAGAACCCCCATGTATAAGCACTGTCAAAAAGGAATGTTATGAAGGTTTTGCCTCCCGATCGTAAAGTGAAGTATGAGCAGTGACTCACAGCGTTAACCGCCATATATATGGCACTTGTCTGCATGAAACGGGTAGCCAGCATGCGCACATAATCAGTAGTATTATAGATGTACGGAAGAACTGGCGACAAGGCAATAAGTACTCCTCCAACTACAATGCAGATACAGAAATTGAAAAATATAAGCCTCCATGCAGTTTGCTTTGCGCGCGGAATATCATTGGCTCCTTGAGCCTGACCAACCATAACAGCAACTGCAGAACCCATGGAAATGAAAATCACATTGAACAAATTCGTTATCGTACTTGTTATATTGAGAGCTGCAACCACATTTAAACCACGGGTTGAGAATATCTGCGTCAAAGTGATCATACCCAATGACCATAATAGCTCATTCACCAAGAGTGGTATTCCCTTTTTTATTATGTTAAAAGTAAGACCTCTTGGAATTCTTATTGTTCGATAAAGTCCTTCAACAAATCGAAATTTGCCGGAATGTCTATGGGTATAGACAATAATTATAGCAAGCTCCACAAAACGTGAGATGACTGTTGCTATGGCTGCACCTTCAACACCTAAAGCTGGGAATCCAAGCTTTCCGTATATCAATATATAATTTAAACAAAGATTAGTAATTACGCCCGCTAAGCTAGACTTCATTGGAAGCAGGGTTTCTCCCATCTCACGGAGTGTTCCACTATATACCTGTGACAGAGAAAAGGGTAATAACCCCCATAGCATGATGCGGAGGTAACTCCTGCTATATTCGAGCATAGCCGCTCTCTCGGTAGCATCCCCATCACCAGTCAAATACAGGGAAATTAACTGGTCTCCAAAGGCCAGAAATATGGCAATTGCAATTACTAAAGTAATCGTTACCGTCCAGAGCTTGAATCTCACTGTATTACGTAAGCCTTCATGATCTCCTGCGCCAAAAAACTGAGCTCCGAATATACCTGCACCAGAAAGGCCACCAAAAATGGTTAGATAACATACAAATATAAGCTGGTTGGCTATGGCAACACCCGACATCTGAGGCGTTCCTATCTGCCCTATCATGATGTTGTCCAGAAGATTAACAAAGTTTGAAATGGTGTTCTGCACAATAACTGGCAGCACTAGCAAAAATACACTGGTATAAAATTTGCGATCCCCAATAAATGTATTCCTGAATTTGCTAAGAACGCTTGTTGATGCAAGTTTCTTCATATATTATCCTCCAATGTGGAATTATCGGTAAGAACCATTGTACTATAAAGAAGAAACATAGTCTAGACATTAATATACAAAGTATAAGGTCAAGTGAAGCTCTTCTCTTATCTCAACCTTAACATATATTTTATTTTCCAAGCTATGTTTAAGGATAAAAAACAAGGTTTCCATCGATCGGCTATACTTACCGAATGTCTGGAAACCTTTGATTTCAAGCCATCTTTGGCATATTTAATTCTTTTTGGATGACAATCATACCATTATCTCCACATGGCATAAGACCCTACACTTTCTCTTAGTATCCTCTCACCATACATTCCACTTGCCATCGGAATCTCGCCTGATATAGGCGTTTCCGGCACTAAAGCATTGGCTAGTAATAAACTGATTGGAACTGAAACTAAATTTCCAATAATAGCACCGGATGCAATCTTACGAATAGATACATCCGCTAATCCTTCTTTTTTCAGTACTTGGGCATGTTCCACCATAGGTGTGGACATAACTCCAGCCGGTATTCCTGCAACCGATATCGGAACTGTATCAATTAATTTACTTGCTACTATGGCTGACATAAAAAATGTCAAAATTACAATAGGCTCTAATCCTGTTAGTACGAGGATTAAGGTAATAGGTGCAATCGTTGCGGTTTCGTCAGCTCCAGGTGTTGCTCCAATTATGGTATAGACTACTGCTGCCAAAGTAGCAGCTATGAGCATTTGAATTAAAATTGATATATTCATTTTAAAACCTATTCTTCTTGTATAAACTTTCTTTTAGGCTCGATAATGATACTAGAGATAATAAATCCTGTTATGGCACCAACTAATCCAAACAATAATGGTTTATAAGAATCATTTGGAGCAAGAAAATATCCGCTAAAGGTTGTAATTATGCATATGATTAAGGCTTTAGCTAAATCTTTTATCTTTACTAGATCTTCCCAGACCTCAATGTTGTTCCCCTCTTTCTCTTTCAAGTTTCTTACTCCTTTTCTAGATAATATCTTCTACTACTAAAATCTTTTTCTACTTGTATCAATTTCTACCTATATTTTCTACTACCTATATCTTTTTCTACTTATATTTTCTTCTACTAAAATTTCTTTTACTTATATCGTTTGCTATGTTTTAATAAATTATTATAATTATAAGTCTTCTAACCTAATGATTGATGAAATCTTATTCCCGCTTTAGGTCCATTCAATCAGATGTTCCGATAAATACTTTACTCCCTCTCCAGGATTACAAGAAATTACTTTTTGTACACTTCTAAGCCCCATAAGAGCTTGCTTTACCTTGTCTTCATTCTTAGGCTCACATAAAACTTTTACATTAGGACCGGCATCGATTGTAAAAAAGGTAAGGATCCCCTCTTGTCTAAGGTCTTGTATACGATGTATGACTTCCAGGGTACCACTTTCCCAATAAATAATCGGTGGCTTAGCACCAAGCATAGTTGCATGCATTTTCAAAGCATTTCCTTCTAGCACTGCTCCTAAGAATTCAAAATCTCTATTCCTTATCGCTTTCTTTGCTGCTTCCATATCCTCACCAACAGTATCTAGCCATCCCTGATAAAAAGGTGAAGATTCTACCGTTCTCTTCATTCCTTCTCTACTGGAAACTTTTTTCTGTCCAGCTGTAACCATTACGGATAAAATCGTTACGTTCCAGGCCTTTTCGTCTAGAATCTGACGGGCAAAGGAGTCTGAACCATCTTCCAAACATCCCTTCTGCCATTCCACAAATCCACCATAGATAGATCTACAAGCAGAACCAGAACCTTGTCTTGCAATTTTAGATAATCCTTCCGGTGACAGATCAAGTCCTATTGCCTTGGTGGCTGCCGCAGCTAAAGCAGCATATCCTGAAGCTGAAGAAGCAAATCCTGCTGCCGTAGGAACATGATTTTCTGTAATAACATTAGCATAAAGGCTCGCTCCAGCTTCTTTTCTTATGATATCTAAAAAGGATGAAATCTTCATAAGCTCCTTAGCACTTCCGGGAGCCTGATTCCAGATAAGTTTATCTTCCTTTAATTCTTCCCTAAACTCCACAGTAGTTATGGTATGAAAATTATTTAGTGTAATGGAAAGGCTACTATTCATTGGTAAAAACAGCTTTTCATCTCGCTTTCCCCAATACTTAATCAGTGCAATATTAGTATTTGCTTTGGCTGTTGCAATTAACTTATTACTACTCATCCTATCACCTTTCCAAGCTAGTTAGCTTTTTTGAATCAGTGGAAAAATACCAAACTGCCTTGGCCCCTTCCCTTATCAACACTTCCCCAACCTTTCTTGCATCAGTTATATTTTTCGTAAGCGCTATCATATATCCCCCCATACCACCACCTGATAATTTGGCCCCCAGAGCCCCTGCGCTCATGGCCGTTTCTACCAAATGATCCAGCATGGAATTACTTACTTCCAGTTTCTTTAGATTTTCGTGATTCTTTATTAATAGGCTACCCAGTAATATAGAATCACCGGTTAAGATAGCCTCCTTAGCTTTCCAAACGATACCCTCAATTTTATCAATTATTGGATCTATCACATTCGGTCTTTGCTGTTTTAATTCTTTTACATGTCTTACAGCTAATTTTGTATCTCCAATCACTCCAGTATCCGCTACAACCAAATAGAAAGGTTTTGGTGATGCTAAGCTAAAGGCTCCTTGGGATTTCTGATAAAAGATCGCTTCCTCATTAGCCACCGCCCTCATGTCAATAACGCTAGGTTTTCCATGTGCATAGTTTTCTGCTATTTCTACCAAGCTATATAATTCCTCTTCCGATAAAGGTTTATGAAAAAACTCAAAAATACCCCTTACAATAGCTGTGGCTGCTGCTGCACTAGAGCCAATCCCTCTTCCCATAGGAATCTCAGTTTCAACCTCTATATGAATTCCTTCCTTAGGTTGATGACAAAGTTCAAGGGAACGATTAATACAATGGGCTAAGCCTAGCATTTTACTTGGTATACCTTCCAGATTACCTGTATAGATGCTAGAAGCTATGCTTATATCGCCGACATGTTCTGTAACGAACGCCTTTATCCTTAATGGAAAAGGAATCGCAATTGCAGGCTTATTATAAACCACTACATGCTCCCCTACTAAGATTAGTTTACCATGAGCCTCTCCAACTGCTCCCAGCCTTTCTCTTATTTCCATTCTTTATCCTCTGATATTTGTTGCCCTATTAACTGCATTTCTGGTTGCTTCATTAATATTTTAAACCAATAGGTAAAATTCTCTGGATGCTTACTCATTTCTTTATTCAGCTTGTCCAGAGAAACCCAACAGATTTCTTCCACTTCATCTTCGTTTGGAACTACAGTTCCATTATAATGACCAATAAAAACATGATCTATTTCATGCTCAATAAGACCATTATCAAATTCAACCTGGTACCTAAATTTGAATTCTTCCTTGCAATCACATGTAATCCCAAGCTCTTCTTTAATTCTCCTAGATACTGCTTCCGTTAAAGTCTCTCCTTCTCTTTGGTGGCTACAACAACTATTGGCCCATAGCCCAGGTGAGTGATACTTCATTTTTGCTCTCTTTTGTAGCAACACCTCACCTTCATCATTAAAAATCATAACGGAAAAAGCTCGATGCAAGACACCTTTTTCGTGTGCCTCCATTTTTTCCATATAACCTGTTTCTCTATCTTGATCATCTACGGTAAGAATATATTCTGCCATTTTATCTCCTTTTCGTTTGGTTTTTCTTTATAAAACTTTGAATAACATAGATCTACCTTATATGATTTCCCTTTTACAATATAACTTTCAGGTTAATTACGTATTTTTCAAAGCATCGTTCAAAAGTCTGAAATTGCAAAACTAGCCCCTCATACTTTAGTATGAGAGGCTAGTAAAACCTGTGTTCATATGGTTTTGTGTATCATAGGCTCCTTTCAATCGCTTTG
>JAAYQP010000197.1 GCA_012519195.1 Clostridiales bacterium
AACAGTCCTATATTATTTGATGTAGAAAAAAACGATTTCTATAACTTGGTTGTATCTATTTTGAAAAAATGTATTATAATATTATTAGTATTATTGTCGATTAATCTGTAATTATACATTAATTATACATAAAGAGAGGTACTCTATGGAGAATAAACAAAAGCAGAAAAAGGTAGTCAAACATAAAAAATTTAAATGGATTATAGCTTTCGAATTTCTAATACTATTTCTATTAATTGGTGCTGTCTTGCTATATCAAATGAAGGGCAATGATCAAGGGCTTAAGGAAGATAATAAAGCTGGACAGGAAAATCAGGATATAGAAGAGAAGGATAAGGAGTTGGAGAAGCTTACTACCCAGGAAAGGGAAGCTCTTAAGGAACAGGAACGCTTGCAGAAGGAGGCCAAGGAAAGAGAGGATCTAATTATACAAGCGGACAAGCTTACCTTAAGCTATGACTATGATGGTGCCATCGAACTAATTCAATCCTACCAGGGATCGGAGGGAGGATATGAAATTTACCCAATTTTAGTATCGGCAATTGAGCGATATAAGAAGGAGAAAGAATCCCTTGTTCTATATGGAGGTTCCTATACCTCAGTTACACAAATTAATCATATTTTCTTCCACTCCCTTATCGCTGATAATTCTAAGGCCTTTGACAGTGATTATGATTCCGTAGGTTATAACATGTATATGACAACCGTAACAGAATTTAAGAATATGATGCAAAAAATGTATGAAGACGGATATGTCTTGGTAAGCATGTACGATGTAGCTGAGCAGGTTACCTTAGAGGATGGTACGACTAAATTTGTGCCAGGAAAAATATATCTTCCAGAGGGAAAGAAGCCATTCGTACTTTCTCAGGATGATGTTAACTATTATGACTATATGGATGGAGACGGATTTGCATCCAGAATCGTATTAGATGAGAATGGGAAACCAACCTGTGAAATGATTCTAGAGGATGGATCAAGAGTTACGGGACCTTTTGATATTGTTCCAATTCTGGATGCATTTGTTGAGGAACATCCCGATTTTTCCTATAAGGGTGCAAAGGGAACTTTGGCGATCACAGGGTATGAGGGAGCTTTAGGTTACCGAACCGATGACCCTACTTCTCCGACCTATGAAGAGGATAAAGAAATGGTAAGAAAAGTAGCAGAAGCTTTAAAAGCCAATGGATGGGATTTTGCATCCCATAGTTGGGGCCATAAAAATATGCAGGCGGCTTCCATGACCTTATTTAAAAATGATACGGATCGCTGGATGGAAGAAGTGGGTTCCCTACTTGGGCCAACCGATATCTATATCTTTCCATTTGGTATTGATATCGAGACTACAATCGGTGAATATAGTAGTGAAAAATATCACTATTTAAAGGAAAAAGGATTTAATTACTTCTGCGGAGTGTTTAAGGATCCGTGGATGCATATTAAGGATAATTATGTAAGAATGACCAGGAGGCCATTGGATGGTCAGGCAATGTTAGAATTCCCGGAACGATTGGCAGATCTTTTTGATGTTCCATCAATTATCGATCCGGAAAGACCGGCAAAGAACTGGTAGTACTATGGATGTTTCAAATGGCGTACTTCTTCCGCTTATTCATGAAAAAACTTGCAATCAAGGCATCATTTATTGTACGATTAAGAAAAGATTTCATTTAGCGAATATGCTCGAATGATCGGTATAGAGGTGTCGGTTTGTAAGGACCCATGGTATGTTCTTGAAGCCGATTAGAAAGGAAGCAAAGTATGAAATTTACACATTTACATGTGCATACAGAATATAGTCTGCTTGATGGCTCCGGCAAGATCAAGGAAATGGTTCATCGTACCAAGGAGCTTGGTATGGATAGTCTTGCTATTACAGATCATGGGGTTATGTACGGTGTAATTGATTTTTATAAAGCTTGTCAGGCAGAAGGCATTAAGCCAATCATAGGTTGCGAGATCTATGTTGCGCCGAACTCCAGATTCGACCGGGAACCGGGGGCATCGGAGGATCGTTATTACCATCTGGTGCTACTTGCTGAGAATAATACCGGATACCAAAACTTGATGAAGATTGTTTCCAAAGGATTTCTAGAAGGCTTTTACTATAAGCCCAGAGTGGACTATGAGGTCCTAAAGACATACAGTGAAGGGATCATCGCATTAAGTGCATGTCTTGGTGGAGAAGTGGCTAGTAACTTAAGAAAAGGCTTCTACGCTGAGGCCAAAACAGCGGCTCTTAGGCTGAGAGAGATCTTTGGAGAAGACAATTTTTTCCTTGAATTGCAGGATCATGGCTTGGATGAGCAAAAATCAGTCAATCAAGGACTTTTCCGCCTGTCTCAGGAAACAGGAATAAAACTGGTAGCCACCAATGACGTGCATTACACCTATGAGGAGGATGCTGAGTCCCATGATATTTTGCTCTGTATTCAGACGCAGAAGAAGGTCTCCGATGAATATCGGATGCGCTATGAGGGAGGACAGTTATATCTTAAATCTCCTGAGGAGATGTTATCGATTTTTCCATATGCCAAGGAAGCTTTGGAGAATACATATGAGATCGCCAAACGCTGCAATGTGACAATTACTTTTGGCGAGTACAAGTTACCGGTTTATCCGGTTCCAGAACCCTATACTGCCTTTGAATATCTTCAGAAACTATGCAGGGAGGGGATCGAAAGTCGCTATGAAAGGGTAAGCGAGGAATTATGGAATCGTTTAGAATACGAGCTAGATACGATTCGTAATATGGGCTTTGTCGATTACTTTCTGATTGTATGGGATTTTATCAAGTTTGCCAAGGATCATCAGATTATGGTTGGTCCTGGAAGGGGAAGTGCAGCGGGATCGATTGTAGCATATTCTTTGGAGATTACAGATATAGATCCAATTCGATATAATCTACTATTTGAGCGTTTTCTTAATCCGGAAAGACTGACCATGCCGGATATTGATATAGATTTTTGCTATGAACGTAGACAGGAAGTCATTGATTATGTGACACAGAAGTATGGTAAGGATCGAGTGGTACAGATTGTTACCTTTGGTACTATGGCAGCCAGAGCAGTTATCCGGGATGTAGGAAGAGCTTTGGACCTCCCCTATTCCCAAGTGGATACGGTTGCAAAGATGATACCTTCGGAGCTAAATATCACGATAGAAAAGGCATTGAATATGAATCCGGACTTGAAACGGATGTATGAAGAGGATTCCGAGGTAAAATATCTTATCGATATGTCAATGCGTTTAGAAGGGCTCCCAAGGCATACCTCCATGCATGCGGCTGGGGTAGTGATTAGTAAGGAAAATATTGATGAATATGTGCCCTTATCCATATCTGCAGATGATTCCATCACTACACAGTTTCCTATGACCACATTGGAGGAATTGGGATTACTTAAGATGGATTTCCTTGGTCTGCGCACCTTGACCGTCCTTCAAAACGCGGAAACCTTAATTAATCGGAATAAAAGGGATGGCAAACTATTCCGATTAGATCAGATAGACTTTAATGATCCTAAGGTATATCAATTAATATCCTCCGGCAAAACGGAAGGGGTATTCCAGCTGGAAAGCGCAGGAATGAAAAGTTTTATGAAGGAATTAAAGCCTCAAGTTCTAGAGGATGTTATTGCAGGTATTGCACTTTACCGCCCAGGACCGATGGACTTTATTCCTAAGTATATCAAAGGAAAAAATGAGTCAGGGCAGATTATATACGAGTGTCCACAATTGGAGCCAATCCTATCGCCGACCTACGGTTGTATCGTTTACCAGGAACAGGTTATGCAGATTGTTCGTGATTTGGCAGGATATAGCTATGGACGAAGTGATTTGGTTCGAAGGGCTATGTCCAAGAAAAAGGAAGCCGTGATGATCAAGGAGCGAAAGAACTTCGTCTATGGTAATAAGGAGGAAAACGTTCCTGGCTGTATTAGTAATGGTATTCCGGAAGAGGTTGCTAACCACATTTTTGACGAGATGATGGATTTTGCAAAGTATGCATTTAATAAATCCCATGCGGCAGCATATGCCCTTGTATCTTATCAGACGGCCTATTTAAAGTACTACTATCCGGTGGAGTTTATGGCTGCTCTTATGACTTCAGTCATTGATAATCCGCGAAAAGTTTCGGAATATATCCATACCTGCCGGCAGATGAATATCGAAATCCTTCCGCCCGATATTAATGAAGGGGATGCGGTTTTCTCCGTTTCAAATGGAGCAATTCGATATGCACTATCGGCAATTAAGGGTCTGGGTAGGCCTGTAATTGAAGCCATTGTCACAGAACGGGAAGCGAATGGACCTTTCTTAAGCTTAAAGGATTTTGCAACACGGTTATCCGGTAAAGAAGTCAATAAGAGAACCATTGAAAGTTTTATTAAAGCAGGAGCCTTTCGGAATCTGCATCCTAACCGAAGACAATTAATGATGAGCTATGTACAGATCCTTGATCAGATTGCCACGGAGAAGAAAAAATCCTTGACCGGCCAGATGTCCTTATTTGATTTTGCTGATGAAGAAGTAAGGCAGGAATATGAGTTTGTAATGCCTGATGTTAGTGAATACAGTAAGGAACAGCTCTTGGCATTTGAAAAAGAGGTACTGGGTATCTATGTTAGCGGTCACCCATTGGAGGATTATGAAAGTAGAATTCATAAACATGCCACCGCCAATTCTAATGATTTTCTAATTGATGAAGAATTTGATCGACCAAAAGTGAATGACGGTGATACCCATATTATTGGTGGCATGATTACCTCGAAAACTGTAAAAAGTACTAGAAATAATGCTATGATGGCATTTATTACCTTGGAAGATCTGTTTGGAGTCGTAGAAATCATCGTATTTCCGAAGGATTTCGAAAAGTATCGCAGTATGCTGGAGA
This sequence comes from Clostridiales bacterium, assembly GCA_012519195.1. Classification (GTDB taxonomy): domain Bacteria; phylum Bacillota; class Clostridia; order Lachnospirales; family Lachnospiraceae; genus Mobilitalea. The sequence goes on from JAAYQP010000197.1 coordinate 4,895, forward strand.
TCGACAATAAAATCTTTGTTAAGGGAAAGGTAACGATTGAAGAAGAGAAGCCAGCAAAGCTTATTTGCCAAAAGGTTGTTTCTTTTGATAGCCTTCCCCAAGAGCTTTGGATTAAATTTCCTGACATTAATACCTTTCTTAAGGATGAACAAACATTATATTCAATTTTAAGTGAATATGATGGTGAGGATACAGTTATTATATATTGTGAGAAGGAAAAATGTCTGAAGAAGCTCCCAAAAAGCCGGAATGTAAAGGCCGATAGAAGCCTAATAGAGCGGCTAAATACGATCTATAAAGAAGATAATATTCGAATCAGCGAAAAGAGTATTGAAAACATGCTTAAAATAGATTAGAATACTTGAGACTAGACTCACGTTATGATGAAGTGGAGGTTTGCAAAAAATGGGAAATAAAATAAATACCCTTGGTGTATTAACGAGCGGTGGTGATGCGCCGGGAATGAATGCTGCAATCCGTGCAGTTGTAAGAACAGCATTGCATGCTGGAATAAAGGTTAAGGGTATCCTACGTGGATATGCTGGTCTATTAGAGGAAGACATTATGGATATGGATGCTAAAAGCGTTTCTGATATCATACAAAGAGGTGGAACCGTTCTATATACTGCACGATGTCCGGAATTTGTACATTCTGAGATTCAGGATAGGGGTGCTGAAATCTGCAGAAAACATGGAATTGACGGCTTAGTTGTAATCGGTGGAGATGGTTCCTTTAAAGGAGCAGCAGCCTTAGCAAAAAGAGGTGTAAATACAGTAGGCGTTCCTGGTACCATCGATCTAGATATCGCTTGTACGGATTATACGATCGGATTTGATACCGCTGTAAATACAGCTATGGAGACTGTGGACCGAGTGCGGGATACTTCTACCTCCCATGAAAGATGCAGTATTATAGAAGTAATGGGACGAATGGCAGGACATATTGCTCTATGGTGTGGTATAGCAAATGGTGCGGAGGAAATTTTAACGGTTGAACGCTATGATTACGATGAGCAACGGATTATTAATAGTATCATAGAGAAACGCAACTTGGGTAAGAAGCATTATATTATTATTAACGCAGAAGGTGTGGGAGATTCCAATGGTATGGCTAAGAGAATAGAAGCTGCTACCGGAATGGAAACAAGAGCAACGATTATTGGATATGCACAAAGAGGTGGAAGCCCAACGGTAATGGATCGTGTATATGCTTCTACTTTTGGAACAAAAGCCGTTGATCTTTTAATCAGTGGTGCAAGTAATCGAGTGGTAGCTCTAAATAACGGACAGTTTGTAGACTATGATATTCAAGAAGCACTGGCGATGAAGAAAGATCTCAATCAGTATATGTATGATATGTCGATCCGTCTTTCTAGATAATAGCAGGACCTAACGACATTGTCTGTAATCAAAAAAGCCTACTTTAGGCTTTTTTGATATTAAAATTAGTTTTCAAGACAAGTTATACAGCTTTTGAATAAGTTATGGAATACATAGAGACCGGGTATGATTGATTAAATAAGGAATGGAGTATGGAATGAACAAAAAGTTTAAAAAATTCTTATCCTATTATAAGCCATATCTGCCACTATTCCTGGCGGATATGTTTTTTGCATTATTGGCAGCAGGAATTAGTTTGGTCTATCCCATGATCGTGCGGTATATCACCAATGATCTTCTTGTAGATTCCAATATTGCTGAAGCGATACCTACGATTGTCAAGCTGATCTTCCTTATGCTTGGATTGATTGCACTCGAATTTATTAGTAACTTTTTTATTGCTTATAAAGGGCACATGATGGGTGCAAAGATGGAATATGATATGCGTAATGATATCTTTGAGCATTATCAGAAGCTGTCTTTTAATTTTTTTGATAACCAGAAAACCGGTCAGCTTATGACAAGAATTACAAATGACTTGTTTGATATCACCGAACTTTGTCATCATGGTCCGGAGGATCTTGTTATCTCGATTATCAAATTTGCTGGAGCCTTTGTGATACTAATTCAGATAAATCTTCCCCTTACCTTACTGGTATTTGGTTTTCTTCCAATCATGTTTTTATTTGCCTACCATATGAGGGGCAAGATGAGTAGGGCTTTCCGTAAAAATCGGGAGCGAATTGCGGAAATTAATGCGCAGATCGAGGACAATATATCCGGAATCCGGGTTGTCAAATCATTTGCAAATGAACCAGCAGAGATTGAAAAATTCCATCAAGGCAATTCCAGATTTGTTGATAGTAAAAGAAATAGCTATTGGCATATGGCATCCTTTCATTCTGGACTTAATATGTTTACCAGCTTGATCAATGTTGCGGTGATTGCTGGTGGTGGATTATTTATTGCTAAGAATATCATCAATGTTGGTGATCTTTTAACCTTCCTATTATATATCAATAATCTGATCGAACCGGTAAAGAAGCTGATAAGTTTTACTGAGCAGTTCCAGAACGGTATGACTGGATTTGACCGCTTCTATGAAATATTAAATATAGAACCAGATATAGCAGACCATCCAAAGGCGTTGACATTAAAAGAAGTCCGTGGCGATATTGAATTTAATAATGTAGCCTTTAAATATGATGATACCAGCACAGAGGTATTTAAAAACATTAATCTTAAGGTAAAAGCAGGGGAATATATGGCCCTGGTTGGATCCTCCGGTGTAGGTAAAACCACCATGTGTAGCCTAATTCCTCGCTTCTATGAGGTAACTGAGGGAAAAATTACGATTGATGGAATTGATATCCGGGATATCAAGCTACGTTCCTTAAGGAGAAATATTGGTATCGTTCAGCAGGATGTCTATCTATTTGCCGGAACAGTAATGGATAATATCCGCTACGGAAAATTAGATGCAACAGAGGAAGAAATTATAGAAGCAGCTAAGAACGCCAATGCCCATGAATTTATAATGGAGTTACCAAATGGGTATCATACCTATATCGGTCAGAGGGGGATTAAATTATCCGGTGGTCAAAAGCAAAGGCTAAGTATCGCCCGCGTATTTTTAAAAAATCCTCCCATCTTGATTTTTGATGAAGCTACTTCGGCCCTGGATAATGAGAGCGAGAAAGTCGTTCAAGAATCCCTCGAAAAGCTGGCGAAAAACAGAACAACCTTTGTAATTGCACATCGTCTATCCACGATTAAAAACGCTAAGAAAATTCTTGTACTAACCGAAGAAGGCATCAAGGAAACCGGAACCCATGATGAACTAATGAAACGGAATGGTATATATGCAGGCCTCTACCGACTAACATACGAGAAAAATGAAAGTTAGAACAGTTGGAAAAGTCTGAAATAAATAACAAAATATTAAATTTAAATATATGAATTACACAATAAAATAGAACGATAATAAACGATATGAAAATGTAAATATATTAAAGTAACAGACAGAGCTGGGGGAGAGCTTCATTCACCAACAATATGAGGAAGAAGCCCTCCCCCAGCGTTTGTTTTATTCTGAATTAAAATAATTCGTCATATTTTTGGGAACAGATTTCGTAACCATTGCGTCTAATTATTGAAAACACACACAAGTGGTTATTCCTGTGAACCCATTTTCATATTTACATCGTCTATTCTTACAGTGTATACTATATTTAGGTTTTTCCATGGACAGATGGACATCAAAAATATAGGTATCGTTTAGGGGGATAACAGGATGCAAAATGAATTCCAGAATAACCTCTCAGAAAAATCACCTGACTATGACATAGAAAATTTAATCCGGCAATACGGTAACGACGTTTTGCGAACGGCATATATGTATGTCAAGGATCTTCATACAGCAGAGGATATTTTTCAAGATGTGTTTATTAAGGTAAATCAAAAGTTGTCAACTTTTGAAGGAAACTCCAGTATAAAAACCTGGATTATTCGGATTACTATCAATACCTGCAAAGATTTTTTAAAGAGTGCTTGGAATAGAAGGGTAGTACCAATGATGGAGTATCAAGAGGATTCCATTATCAGTGATACAGATTATGATAGTGTAGAGCGGCAGGATACCAATGATTTAATCAAGGAAGCAGTGTTATCACTGCCATCCAAATACAAGGAGGTCGTACTCTGTGTTTATTATAATGAAATGACGATCGCCGAAACGGCCAGTATTCTTAATATTGCAGAAGGAACGGTGAAAAGTCGTCTTTCAAGAGCGAGACAAAAGCTAAAATCAGTATTAGAAGGGAGGGTTTCAGATGAACTTTGATAATAGAGACAAAGATGATATAAATTTTGATGATATGGATATAAGATCCCATCTGAATACTTCTCTTGATGTAAGGGGTATTAGTGTTTCCGAGAAACTCATCCAGAAAACACTTCAAGCCATAAAGGATCAGCCAGAAATGAATCAGGATCTGCAGGATGAGACATCAAAGGAAGGTAGAAAGGCACCTTGGGGAAGATATGTTCGTGGTTTTGCAGGCGTTGCTGCAGCAGCACTGGTTCTATTAGCAGGATATCAAGGCCTAGCATCGCTTTCCATGGATAAGGGAAATAGTGGTGCTCCGAAAGAGTCAATTGATTTGGCACGGGAGGAAGCAACTAGGGCAGAGGTCTATTACGAAGCAGAGAAATTTCAAGATGATGCCGATGTAGCAGAGGATTCGGTAGAGTATAAAATGAGTACTACCATGGAATCAGAAGCCCAGTTCGGAGTACAATCATCAGAGGAATTAAAAGATGAACCAGATTCCATCATGAAAGGTAGTGAGAATCATCAGGGAGGTATGGAGATAGAGCCATCAGCCCCTAGCGATAATCAAGTCAAAATTACTGCTAAAGATGATGGGCTAGTTCAAGAAGGAATTGATTTTTCTAGGATCTGTGTATTGGCTCCGGAAGAAATCACCTCTGTTAAAATCACAGAGACAGGGAATGAAAGTTCAATAAACCTAGTTTCTAAGGAAGAAATTATTGATTTCTACTCTTTGATGGAAAAGACGGTATATATACCTGGAGGGAATCCATCAAGTAAGATCGAGTATAGGATAGAGATCATTGGCAATGATTCTACTAATTCCAACTATATCATAAATATTAGTGATGGGATGACCGTGGAAGTTACCTCAGGTGATACGGTTAGT
>JAAYQP010000198.1 GCA_012519195.1 Clostridiales bacterium
CTATTAATTGATTTAAAAATATGATTTGGAATATGATCCATAGTAAAATCAGGAAGATTTTCATCATTAATACGTGGCATAATCGTAGAACGAAGTGCATCCGGCTGTTCATGGATCTCTTTCAGCATAAAGTGCTCATAACCACCTTTTTTTGCAGCGCTTACATCCCAATTGACATGCATGATTTTCGGTGAAATAATCTCCCTATCCAGATTTGTTACAACAATATCATTCTTACCAAGCTTTACAATATGAAGCTGAGGAACTACAAAATAATCCTTGGTATAGGGTATCATTGCTACCATATCCGATGCTATTATGGAACCTTCCTCTATATAGCTGGCAACTAAAGGGCTTTGATTGCGAATGCAATAGATTACCTCCGGTTCATCTTCAAATAGAATGCAAAATGCAAAGGCTCCCTTCAAACGGGCAACCGTATTTTTAATTGCTTCCACCGCATCGCCATGGTACAAACGATTCATCAGCATAGCTGCGATCTCTGTATCGGTTTGTGAAATTGGGCTATACCCCTTCTCTATTAATTCCATTTCCAGTTCATGATAATTCTCAATGATACCGTTATGAATTAAGGTTACTTTACCACAGGTATGAGGATGCGCATTGATATCCTCAACGCCACCATGGGTAGCCCACCGGGTATGACCTATTCCACAGGTGCTATAGGAATCCGTTAACTGTTCTACCTTTTCTCTTAAGCAGGAGACTTTTCCCACAGTCTTAACGGTTTTGATACCATTCTCCGTATGATATGCGATACCGGCACTGTCGTAGCCTCTATATTCTAACGCCTGAAGTCCATCCAATAGTATCGTTTTTGCCTCAATGTTACCCGTAAAACCAATAATTCCGCACATACTAACACTCCTTATTTTGTTGTCAATGTTCAAACACACAATAAGAAAACCGTCTGCAGTATCTTTTTAAAATTACTGACACAGTACACAGTTCCTTATTTTAAAAATGAATTCATGGAACAATAGAGCAAGAAACATCCCATAAAATACGTTTCATGCCAGAATTGTACCCTAATTCATTTGCTTGGTTATGTCGCCTTTGTCTCATGGTTACCCACTATTTAAACGACATATCACACGTCCAAGCACGCGAGAGAGCATCCGCCGAAATCTCGATCACTCCCTACCTCGTTAACCTCTAAATTACTAACCCAATAGAGGTACATGGCGCTAATTTAAACATTTCTGTTAGACTGGTCTTGGGCTAACCTAACTATAGTTACATAGAATATTTTATGAAGTAAGCCTCCTTTCGTGATAAAGAAGATGAATTGGTAATTAATCACTTGTCATTTACAAATGAAATGGAAATTCCATTCATTTATCATGAAAAGATGAATTAGTAGGTCCAATTCACTTGTCATAAATGAAATAAATGTTGCACATAAAATGCAACATTTATATAGTAATATAGGGATGTAATTAAGTCAACAATTTAATAAAACCAGTTCGTCGGCAGAAAAAACAGATAGGGTGCCGTAAATATGGCGATAGATAATGCTATTTTTTGTTTGTATTGATCCTCCATATCTAATTTTCGAAAACTAATCTTGTAATTAAATAGATAGATTAGGAAAGCCGTTAGTAAAACGCAAAGACTAATCCATAGAACTGCATATACACTTGTGTATGGATGATAGGACACTGGATTCGATAAGTTATCATACCACCATCTTCCCATGTCCCCATTATAATCAAAGTCAATCAAATTGGGTACAAACATAGCGATCGTTCCAATAAAATCAGCCAAAAAACCAAAGCCCCAAACCTTCCATATTATTTTCTTATAATAAACCTTAATATTACTCATTTTTAATGCTTTCATGGTTAGTATTACAACTAGTGTATCCACAAGAAAATTCGCTGGCAAAACCACGAACCATGTTAGCGGAATAAGCCACAATAACCATATTGGAAATATAAGATTATATAATTTTACACTTGATTTGCTCTTCATATTTACCTCCCTCCTGTGCTACCATTTTCTTACCTTAACGAAACAATGCGCCTATTGATCTTCTCTATCTATCATTGGTTATATCTCCATTGCCACTCACCGGTATGGTGTCTCCAAGGAAGGTCGGTTTTGGTCTTACTAAGGTATAGAAAAAGTCTTTTACCCGGGCTAATGCCTCACGGGCTTCCCTATAGTCCTGACCCACATACTGCCTTTGATCTGAGGTTACACCATAAGCCTCCAATCCCAGCTTCTTTGCTATATACAAGGCCCGGTACATATGATACCCCTGCGTGACAAGGACAATCTTATCCGCTTCAAAAACATCTCTTGCCCGGTATAAGCTCTCGTAGGTGGAAAAACCTGCATGATCCATAAAGATATGCTCAGATGGTACACCAGCTTCCATGGCAAATTGCTTCATGACGTTAACTTCATCATAATCCTTCCTCCCATGATCGCCACTCATTAATAAACGGTTAGATACCCCTGTTTCATACAATTCAATTCCACGTAACAGGCGATCTTCTAGCATAAAACTTGGCCTGCTATTATTCCATACTCCGGCACCTAGGACTAGGATACAATCTATCTCCTGCAGCTTTGCAGCCTCTTCCGGAGTAATGATCTTCCTGCTGATTGCCCTTTTGACATATTGGTTGATACCAAATAATGATATAGCACCTACCGTCCCAATGGAAAGTAAACCTAGTAATATTTTAATTAATCGAATTTTACCCTTTGTTTTTTTCATAATCACCATTTCCTATATCTTAGGTTTTCTCAACTTCCGCTTCCAATGAAAACTTAGAGAAGCATCTTACCCATATCATACAAAACTATGATAGTAATAGCAACAAAACCATGATTCTATTTTTAAATTTAATATAAGATATCATTACTTATGGCCGTATAGAACAATTCCTTAATTTCCCTCGGCTCCTTGGTTCGTCCTAGAATCCACATCAATTTACACACTACTGCTTCTGTATTCATATCATAAGCCTCTAAAATACTAACTCTGCTTTTCAATTCGTGACCAACCCGATAGATTTTCATATCACTACCTTCATTCGGAACCTGCGTCGTCATAACGATAATTTTACCCTTGGCTGTCCAATGGTGAATGACATCAATAAAGTGATACGGAGGAAGGGTCGGGATACCACCCACTCCATAACTTTCGATAATAACTGCATCATTTCTTTCCAACATATAGGAAAGGATATCGGAATCAATTCCTGGAATCAGTTTGAATAAAGCTACTTTTGCATTTAATTGATTATAAAAGGTTGGTAGATCCTTTTTACTCTGCTTGATATATTGAATTATATTTCCATCCTGAACAATTGCCAGATAGGGATAATTAATACTAGAAAATGATTGGAAGCTTTTCGTATGGGTTTTCCTTGCACGGGTTCCAAGAATTACTTTACCATTAAATACGATTTGAACTCCACAAGCTCCATCGTAGGAGGCATAGAGAAAGCTATCATAAAGATTGGTCTTTGAATCCGTAATCTCCATATTAATCGGTTTTTGCGCCCCGGTTAAGATGATCGGCTTCGGCGAATCCTGGATCATATAGGATAATGCGGCAGCGGAATAAGCCATCGTATCAGTCCCATGACAGATAACAAATCCATCGTATTTCTCATAGTTTTCTCGAATGGTATCTGCCATCATGATCCAGTGTCCCGGCGCTATATTGGTACTATCTATATTACAGATCTGTGTAGTCTCTACCTCACAGATCCGTGATATAGCCGGTATATACTTTAAGATTTCATCGGAAGTTAATTGGGGATCCAATCCTCCTGAAGTTATTTTAGAAGCAATCGTTCCACCGGTGCCTATCATAAGAATTTTCTTTTTCATACGATTTACCCTTTCAATTAAGTAGTATTTAGATTTGCGATAGTATTTATTAATTTTACATATTACATATATCCTTTCTGAGTAAAGTTTGTATGTCATAACTACTTATATTATATACAAATGTAAATTTATGGTCAAATATTGCTTTGTTTATCCGCTCATGAAAATAATCGAGATCGTCGATATATTTAATAGACACAAAAATATACAATAAAGCCTAATACAAAATACGATACGAGGAGGTGATGGGATGGATTTAAACCATACTCCGCTCACAAACTATAAACATGAAAAATTGCCAAATCCCTATCAGTATCATAAAAGTAATCAGTCCGACACCTCCCATACCATAGCTGAGGAAATAAGGACACAGGAAGCTATCATTAAAAACTTAAGGAAACCATCGGATCTGTCTGAATTGGATTTGAAGAATGGACAGATCCTTCGGGGAGAAGTTGTTGATTATCTGGGCAATAGGGTTAGTATCCGGCTGGAAGCATCCGATCAGATCATAAGCGCTCGATTAGAAAGCAATATTACTCTACCCATAGGGGAAACAGCACAATTTCAAGTACTTGAAATATCCTCTGGTAAACTGCTGCTCAAGCTGATTCCTTCGGAATCGAAACATACCTATGATGCTACCATTGAAAAGGCATTAACTGTCGCTAGTTTACCTTTAACAACAAGAAACAAAGCTTTGGTAATGGAACTTTTAAACCATCGGCTGTCCATCGATAAAAACACACTACAAACCATAATCAAGCTATCCCATAAACATCAAGAGGCATCCCCTCTTACTTTAGTCTTGATGATGAAATATGATATCCCGATAACAAAGGAAAACATTAGCCAGTTCCAAGCCTATCAGAATGGAAGGAAAGAGTTTACCAATCATATTGAAACTATCCTGAAGAATATTGGTAAATTGCAGGAATTAATTAAAAAGGCTGCACCCGAAAATGATCCGAGTAACTTATCCCATAGTATTCCCAGTGATATTATTCAAAATGAAAGTATTCACAATGATATTATTCACAATGATAGTGTTCATAATGATAATGTTCATAATGATAGCATTTGCAATGATAATATCATCAAGGATAGTATTCCCAAGGAAGCGAATCCAATTGCTCTTTCCCATAATAATCAGAGCAATTCAATTGGAGGGATGGATCATCCTATAGCTAGTGGAAATAGTAATCTGCAATCTTCCCTTACTTATGATAACTCATTTGATCGGCTCCTATTAATCAACCAGACTCTGCTAGAATTACTAGAACCTGCTACTGCTGTACAAAGTAATATGCAGACCAATACAATTCCTAGAAATCCTGATACTACTAGAGAATTACATACCATATTAAGCCCACCAGAAATCGAAAACCTAATAGAAAAAATACGTGTCTTTCCTGATGCTGATAATATTATAAAGGAAATAGAACAAGATACTGCTCCTATCCAGAAGGTCTTAAATTATATCAAACACAAGCTCTCACATATGGAAAGAAGGGATGTAGTTAGTTTTCTTTCTACGGAGGAATACGGAAAACTGCTTGAGGCTGCCTTACACCAGAAATGGGCTCTGACCCCTGAACGACTTGCTAAAAAGGATGCTGTGAAAGAATATTATCAGAATTTAGAAAAGGATATAGAGATATTAAGAAATATAATACAAACCGAAAAAGAAACATCAGAGTTACTTCGTTTTCAGGAGCCAGTGAAAAACTTAAAGGAGAATATTGATTTTCTGAAGGATTTGAATCAGGTGTTTACCTACCTACCACTCCCGATACAGTTAAAAGAACAGGATGCCCACTGTGATTTTTATGTTTTTACCAGAAAAAAAGCCTTAAAGAATCCAAAGGATGGGCTTTCTGTTCTACTCCATCTTACCATGGCAAATCTTGGGGCTTTAAATATACATATTCATATGGAAGGTAATCAAATATCTGCAAAATTCTATATGGAAGATACTACTTCGATCCAATTGCTATCGGAACATATGGAAAAACTCACAAATGCTCTTAGAGAGAAAGGTTTTAGCCTCCATGCAGAAGTTCTAGGCACTTATAAAAAACCTAACTTTGTCCAAGATTTTCTTGAGGCAGACTTGCAGGATGGCTTAATACAGCGTTATAGTTTTGATATCCGTACATAAGGTGATACCAATACCGATAGGCACACCTATATATAAATAAGAATACTCGGAGAAGACTCCATATTCTATACTTGAAAATAAAATAGACTATGGGAGTCAATCTCCGAGTGAAATATTTGTTTTATATTGCTTGTTTTAAATTACTTGCTTTATATTTTTTCTTCTTCTGCACTTATTCTTTTATCATACTCATCAAATATGTAGGAAAGTATCGTAGCCATGCCCACAAATTCACATCCATACATTCTAAGATTACTTCCTTCGATTGGCTGACTTCGAATGATCTTCACTACACAATGTAAGGTATCATCGTTGTTTAAATTTAGGTTTGCATTAAAATAATATCCAAGTGGTAATATACTTTCCGATTTAAAACCGATCCCCATTTTAGAAATATTAACAACCTCGATTGGTGCATTAATATTGCTAACCTGTACATTATCCTGCTTATAGAGATTTAAAATATCCAAGGATAATGTAACAGGCATTCTTTTTGCTCTTCTCCGTTCTTTCATTGTAACCCCTCCGCGTTATCCATTATATGGTTGTCCTTCCATCTATTATAACTTAGCTAGCTAAAATATACAATATAAAGTAAAAAAAGCACGCAAAAATCAATCATGTGACACTGTTTCTTATAAGCTATCCAAGGTTTCTTTCATAATGCGATTCACCTTTCCAGGATCCGCCTTTCCTCCCATCTCCTTCATGGTCTGACCAATCAGATAACCCATGGCCTTATGCTTGCCAGCTTTATAATCCTCTACAGATTGTGGATTCGCTGCGATTATCTTCTGAATCGTCTCCCGAAGGATACCTTCGTCGGATACTATTCCAAGTCCCTTTTGCTCTACATATTCTTCTGGATCAATATTCTCTTTAAATATCTTCTCAAAAACTTCCTTAGCTATGGTCCGAGTAATTTTACCTTCCAGTGTCATTTTAATAAGTTTCGCTAATTGAATTGGAGAAAAACTGATCTGCTCTGCATCCATCTCCTCTTCCCTTAATAATCGCATGGTCTCCATCATAAGCCAATTGGACACTTCTTTTGGATGACCACATAATGCCACGGTTTCCTCAAACAGATCTGCTAGATGTTTATCACTAGTAATAATAGAAGCATCATAAGCTGGGATGCCAAATTCTTTCTCATAGCGAAGCATTTTCTCATCCCGTAATTCAGGCTGACCTTTCCGAATAGCTTCAATCCATTCATTACTGATTTCAATTTGTGGCAGATCCGGCTCTGGAAAATAACGATAATCCTTAGCATCCTCCTTAGAACGCATAGCAAAACTGGTATTCTTACTATCATCCCAACGTCTAGTTTCCTGAATCACCTGCTGACCATTTTCCAGCAACTCAATCTGACGTCTACTTTCCCCTTCAATCGCTCTTGCAATAGCCTTAAAGGAGTTCATATTCTTCATCTCGGTTCTGATTCCAAATTCCTTAGCACCAACTTTCCGTACGGATAGATTGATGTCTGCACGTAAGGAACCTTCCTGCATCCTACAATCCGATACTCCCAAATATTGAAGGATTAATTTAAGTTTTTCTAAGTAAGCGATTGCCTCCTCTGCTGAACGTAGATCTGGTGCACTTACAATCTCAATTAGGGGAATTCCACTACGATTATAATCCACCAGGGTACAATCCCCTTCATCATGGATTAATTTGCCGGCATCCTCTTCCATATGGATTTCATGAATACCGATCTTTTTCATCCCGGATTCCGTCTCAATTTCGATTTCACCATTCCTACCTATGGGTAGGTATAGCTGAGAAACCTGATAGGCCTTTGGTAGATCCGGATAGAAGTAGTTTTTTCGATCAAACATACATTGCTGGGTGATGGTACAGTTTAATGCAAGTCCTGTTGCAATTGCATATTCTACAACCTGCTTATTTAAAACCGGAAGGGTACCAGGCATACCAGTACATACCGGACAACAATGGCTATTGGGTTCACCACCAAACTTTGTACTACAGTTGCAAAAAATCTTTGTTTTGGTGGAAAGCTCCACATGTACTTCCAATCCTATAACCGTTTCATATGCTTGCATCCTTAAGCCTCCTTCCCATGGGTAGTATATCTTAAATCACCGATAGCCTGTTCAAGTCTATGGGCTGCCCGGATTAGGTCCTCTTCTCCAAAATGTTTCCCAATCAACTGAACCCCAATCGGTAGACCATTCTTATCCCTGCCACAGGGTAAACTTACCGCAGGTAATCCTGCAAGATTGACAGATACTGTATAGATATCGGATGAATACATCTTTAGAGGATCGGATAAGCTCTCCCCGAATTTTGGAGCTGTTCGAGAAGATACTGGGCTTAAAATAAGATCATATTTTTCAAATGCCTTCTGAAAAATTTGATAAATCAAACTTCTTATCTTAAGCGCTTTCTTATAATATTCTTCATAATTACCAGAACTTAGGGCAAAGGCGCCAATCATCAATCTTCGTTTTACTTCAGTGCCAAAACCTTCGCTTCTACTTTTCTTATAAAGATCCTGCAGGCTTTCAAAATTCGGTGTACGATAGCCATATTTTACTCCATCAAACCTTGAAAGATTAGAACTAGCTTCCGCACTGGCAATAACATAGTAAGCCGGTACTGCCTGATCCATGATCCCAAGATCAAATTCTTCAACGATAGCACCTTTTTCTGTTAAGATTTTTATAGTATTTAGGATGCTATCCTTTACTTCTTTTTGCAATCCTCTTTCTAGGTAAGCCTTGGGTATTCCGATCCGCATTCCCTTAATATCTTCCTTTAAGGCTTGTAGATATCTTATATTTTTACGATCGATAGATGTGGAATCCTTAGGATCATGGCCAGAGATCGCCTCCATTACCGCTGCGCAATCACCAATACTTCTTCCAATTGGCCCAATTTGATCCAAGGAGGAAGCATAAGTAATCAAGCCATAACGAGAAACGGTACCATAGGTAGGTTTTAATCCTGTTACTCCACAATAGGCAGATGGCTGCCGGATGGAGCCACCGGTGTCGGTGCCTAGAGCAAAGTAGGCTTCCTGGGCGGCAACTACTGCTGCCGAGCCACCACTGGAGCCGCCAGATACATGGTCTACATTCCAAGGATTCTTCGTTGCTCCATAATAGGAGGTCTCCGATGTACTTCCCATCGCAAACTCATCCATGTTTGTCTTACCTAGAAGAATTGCTCCAGCATTCTTTAATTTCTCAATAACTGTTGCATCATAGGTGGGGGTAAAATTAGATAACATCTTAGATGCACAAGTGGTCTTTACTCCCTTGGTACAGATATTATCTTTTACAGCCATAGGAATTCCGGCAAGTAAGGTATCCTTTAATTCTCCTGAATCGATACGTTTCTGAACCTCTTTTGCCTGCTCTAGAGCATCCTCCTCCAAAATAGTAATGTAGCAATGATAGGAGGCTTCTCTTTGTTTAATCATTTCCAGTTGTGCTTTCACCAGGTCAACGGCTGATAATTTTCTATCGCTTATTAATTTATTTACTTCTATTACTGACAATGCTGTGATATCCATCTGTCCTTCCTCCTATTCAATCGTTTTTGGTACGACAAACGAGCCATCCTTTTTCTGCGGTGCATTCTTTAATAGTTGCTCGCGGTCATCTCCATTCCGAACTACATCCTCACGAAACACATTCTTAATCGGAAGGACATGGGACATGGGCTCTACCCCCTCCGTATCTACCTGATTCATTGTTTCCATAGATCCTACGATCTGCTTAAGGTCCTCTGTAAGCTGTTTCTTTTCCTTTTCCGTTACTTCTATATTTACCATGTTAGCAAGAACTTGTATTGTTTCCTCTGTTATTATCATTTCCTTCATCCTTTCTTACCTAGCATTCTTTCCTTCCTATCCAAAGTTTACCCATAACGAATTACTTGAAAGAACCTCTAACCTTTTTCATTCTAAAGATTTTCTCGCAAACAAGCTATATCCATAACCATGTTATCAACAATTATTCTGCATTTTTTATAGCTTGTCCACCAGCGAATTAAGAATAGACAAATTCATAAGAAAAGCACAGAAAAAGCGGTACATTCCGATGCTTTTTTTGTGCTCATTTCGCCTAATCAAAAAACACATGCCTGTAATAATCCTCATCTACGATGCTTTTCGATACATTGAACTTATTCTTAATTATATTATTAAGAATTTTAATATAATCTTTTGGAAGTTCTTCCTCCGTAAGCTTAATCACTTCTCTAGTCTCAGAATTATATTTAACCTTATCGGTTATAAAACTACGATCTGAAAGAATAACAAGGGGAGGTGCATCTGAAAAGATATCTTGACCCATTAACAATCTAGAATCATACTCCAAACCAAATAGATTGGAAAGAGTCGGGAGGATATCCAAGCTGGAGCATGGTTCATCCACAATGATCTTCTCCTTCATACCACTATTCCACAGAATAAAATGGTTCTTAAAAATCTCAAAGTTCTCTTCCACCTCATAACCGGCCAATTCATCCAATTTGTCCTTTTCCCATCCATAGGGATAGTGATCTGCACTGAGGGCAATCACAGTTTTATCTGCTACACCGGCTTTTTCAAGAGCCTTGATGAGCTGCTCCAATGCTCGGTCCAGCTCAATTTGGCAGGCAAGATATGCCTTTGCCTCGGAAGAATAGGGCAAATCTGCAACTAGATTTCGATTCTTAAAGGACATACTATTTCCTACAAAAGTATAATTCATATGACCACTAACGGTTAGGTAGTAAACATGGAATTGATCTTCTCCAATATATTCGTCCACAGTGGCATTAATCATCTCCAAATCTGATTCCGGCCAAACATCGGATTCTAATATTAATCCATTTCCCTTTGCCTTAAATTTATAACCCAGATTTGGATGAGTTTCATTCCTTTGATAATAGGTATAGGTATGGTTATGATATGCTTTGCTTTCCACACCAAGCTTATTAAATTGATGTCCTAAGGCAAAGGGCATATAGTTATTTCTAGTTCGGTACATACTTCTTGTTCCAACAGGAATTAATCCCGTCATCGCAACATATTCACCATCACTGGTACTGGTCTGCCAAAGAGCCGTATAGAAGTTATTAAATACAAATCCTTCATTGGTCAGACGATATAACGTAGGAGTTAACTCTTTATGCACAGCATAAGGGGAGAAACCTTCCGCTGTTATCATAATTAGATTATATCCTTTGAACATACCTGTATACTTATTTTTATTGGTCGGCTTAACCGAAGCAAAATACTCATGTAAGGTACGAATCGTATTGTCTTTCTCCTGTTTGGCCAAAGCTTCAAAATCAATATCCATAACATTTGGTGAAGTATCGATTGGTGTCGGCGTAGGTAACGGGCTTGGGGTTGGAGAGGAAGCTTGATCTACAGGATTTGGCTTTAATGAAGGTACCGGAGTAGGAGCCAATGTAGGCACATTCCATTGTACCGCAGGAGAATCCGCCAAAACAAGATCCTCTTCCCGATCTAGGAGATTGCCTAGATCCAAACGAGTCATTGTTGCTATTCCCAACTGTTTACCGCACAGATCGTGTACCTGACTTTTATAGTATAGATCATGGGGAGTAAAATCTCCTTTACCATAAATAGACAAAGACAAGAGAACAAGGATGTGTACAAATAGCATCCCACATCCTAACAATCCTTGTTCTTTTAACTCCCTCTTTATCCCAATTGTATTTTGATTAAAAAGAATCGCCAACACAGGCAAGGGTAGGAAAAGCAAGATAAGTTCACTGATATTTTCCTTAACTGCAGTGGATATATCAGAACCAAATTCTGAAAATGCATCCCCAGCCATCCCTATGGACTGGAAGGAAAAGAAGACTTTGAACACATAGTAATAGATTAATTGTATGCCAAATACCAGACAAATTGCTCCCGTTATCCCCCACATAATTCTTTTATTGATATTAGAATTAAAAAAACCAGTTAGTATCGTAAATAGGAAACCCAATGGAATAGCAAATAAGATTGGATAAATAATCTTATTATCCAAGCCCTTAAAAAGGAGTAGATGGATGATCAACTCCAGATAAATTAAACTTCCAATAAAAAAGCATAGGGGAACTAATAGATTATCTCTCTTTTTTTTATCACTATAATCCCAATATTCCTTAAGTAAAGTCTGAGCTTTATTAACAATTTCTGCTACTTTAAAACGAAACAAGTCAATCCCTGTATTTCTGTTCTTGTCTTCCCCGCCCATATCCCGCTTACCTTCTTTCAAATAAGATGTTTCCCTTTCCATCTCTGCTTGTGATGGTTGCTATAGCTCCATTGATCATTGTAAGCTGAGGTGGTTTATGTCCAATATCGACATCGAATATGATTGGTAAATTAAATTCTCCTAGAACGGAGTAGACTGCTTCCTCATAGCTAGTATCCGTATAGGAGCGGAACATGGCTGGTCTTCCGAAGATAAAACCTTTTGCATATTGAAACCAACCTGCTTCCTTAAGCTGCCATAACCCTCTGATTATGTCCTCACTACTTAGATCATAGGTTTCTAAGAACCATAGAATCCCATCATTTTTATACTTCTGAATAAATTCTTTCGTTTGATCAAATCTTGTTCCAACAAGATTAAGTAGGACATCTAGGCACCCTCCAAGGGTTCTACCCTGAACACAAATTTCATTCTCTAAGGGCCAATCCTTAGGATACTGATTCTTCCATACAACATCCTTTTCTAATACATAAGGTTCCAATCCAGTTATCTTATCTACAAATCCATCCTGATATTTTTCATAGCTGTGTTGTAGGAAATCTTTTCCCTCTAAAATCTTTATGCAGTCCTCTAAAGAGCTATGCCAGGGTTCCATCCCAAAACTACTGAAATTGCTTGCATATATGGTTGCAATATCCAGATTGGTGGTAATGGTAAAGGTAAGTCCAGTTGTATCGGAGTAACCTTGTACCCATGTGGGATTGCGCTTTATTGTTTCAAAATCTATATAAGTTAGCATTTCAACCAGATAGTCACCACCGCTTGCAGCCAGAATCACACGGATCTCCGGATCATTAACGAGATCCATAAACTCTACCGCCCTGGTTCTTCCATCCGAACTTCTTCCTTTGATACTGGTACGAACATTCTTGGTCTCCACAACCGGATAACCCAAGTTTTGAAAATGCTTTATTCCATTTTCCAGTCGATTAATATCCGTTTCCTTGGCCAATCCATCGGAGGTGGCTGTAACACCAATTTTATAACCTTTTTCTAAATTCTTTGGATATAACAATCAAATCTACCTCTCTAAAATATTAAGTAAATACTAGTAAATTAGTATTAGTCATACGTAAAATAGTATACCATTTTAGGTAATATTTATCAATGTAGAAATATATTAGAAACTCATGTAAAAGGGGCTGTTACAATTTAAACAGCCCCCTAATCTTATATGTTATTCTTTTTTATCATTAATCATATGATATGTTAATTTCAAGTGTTGCTCTATTCGGAATTCACAAGCAAGCTTGTGTTTCCTCAGACCGCTATCATTAAAACATATTATATCAAAAAGATTATTTACAGATCGATTTCACCTTCGAATACTTTAATTGCTGGTCCGGTCATGAATACTCTATCTGTATTTTCATCATAGCGAACTTTTAATTTACCTCCGAGCAAGGTTACCGTAACTTCATGATCCGTTAATCCATTTAGAATGCATGCGATAACACTGGCACAAGCCCCAGTACCGCAAGCTAGGGTCTCCCCAGCCCCTCGTTCCCAGACACGCATTTCAATATGGTTACGATCTATAACATGAACAAATTCAGTATTAACTCGCTCAGGGAACATCTCATGATGCTCAAATAAAGGTCCGATCGTTTCTATCGGTATGGACTTCGTATCCTCAACAAATACAACAGCATGAGGATTCCCCATGGATAAGCAGGTTACTTCATATATTTTATTACCAACATGAATCGGTTTCTTTATTACAATTTCTTCATCGGAAACTACAGGTATAAGGGCGGGATCAAGAATCGGCTTCCCCATATCCACTGTTACTGAAGTTACTTTTCCATCCGTAATCGTCAGTTCCACATCCTTAATTCCGCTGAGGGTCTCTATCTTAAGTTGTTTTTTATCCGTCAACCCATAATCATATACATATTTCGCGACACAACGAATTCCATTTCCACACATCTGAGCTCTGGAACCGTCATAATTATTCATATCCATCATAAAATCAGCCTTCTCGGAAGGTCTAATCAAGATCAAACCATCCGAACCGATACCATAATGTCGATCACTGACCTTACGGGCAACTTCTGGTATATGATCTATTAATTTTTTTGTACAATCCACATATACATAATCATTTCCGCAACCCTGCATTTTCGTAAATTTCAATCTACATCAACCTTCCTTTATTTATCTAAAGAGAATTTCAAGCTGTAAAGTCCATATTGCTTTGCTGATTTGATGATAAAGCAGGGTACATATTTTGTCAATAAGAAAGTAGGATGTAAAAACTCCCTTTTTTGTTGATAAAGCTTGAAAAATATTATATACTAAATAAAATAACTCGATTTGAAAATAAAGACTGCGTTAATACGGGGGGATAAAATTGCAGATTAATGAGATTCCTTTGGGAGCCAGCATAGAAATTGAGGTTAAGTGCAATGGCCGCACAATGACTTTTCGAAGTGAAACTGTAAATATTGACAATTTTACTGTTTTAATTAACCCGATTAAAGTAAACGATAAAACAATCGGATTTGATGATAGTTGTAAGATTAATCTATTGTATATTTTTGAGGGTAAGGTTTTTATATGGAGCGATATTGAGATGACGTTGATCAAACTTAATGGCGTAATTTATCATAAAATTGTAGTGACAGGGGAAGGCAAACCATATAATCGTAGAAGTTCTTTTCGTATGTATATCGGTGAGGATATGTCACTTTATATGAATACACCTACAGGTTCAACCGCAATCACTGTATTGGTCAAGGATATCAGTGAAACAGGAGTCGCTTTCATAACGAAAGAAGATCTTGGTATTGATCGGACTTTTCGTTTAAAGCTTAAGGATCATAACCGTATTATCAATCTTTCCGGTATTATTATCCGGAAAGAATACTTGGAACATTTAGATTCCTTCCTTTATGGATGTAGATTTAATGAAAGCAATGCAACCTTAGGCTATTACATAGCAAAAAAGCAAATTGATCTCTTAAAGAAAAATACAAGCAATTATCCTTCTACACGTAATCTACAGGGGCGAACCAGACACATGATTCGGTCCCATTCAACGGTAAGGAAGTATAAGGGTTAAATCATAAGGAGCTTTTATAAAATGATTCAATAAGAATCCATTTATAAAAGCTCCTTCTTTTAGTTCACATTATCTTCTGCGTCACTTTCTTCTTCATCTAAAAAAATAAACTGATGTAGCTCTTTAATATTATCATCCCACTGCAGAACCAATGGAGATTTTACTCCCATATAAATACTTGGATCATCAAACATGCCATTCGCTGGTATCCTACAGGTATCCAGCTTTGTTATTTTATTTTCAATAATATCCTCCAACATGCCTTCGATTTGCTCTTTTGTAACATTGGTCCTTACGTATCCAAGACATTTTGAAGTAATTGTAAATAATTCAATTAAATTCTTATTTTTATAACGATTGAATATGGCGGATATTACTTTTCTTTGTCGCTGTGTTCTACCATAATCATCATTCGCACCACCAATGGTTGGAACCCTGCGAATCCTACAATATCCTAAGGCTTGATTCCCATTAAGAAGATTTGAACCTGGAACAACATTTCGATAAGCTGGATTGGAAATATAATTGGTTCTATTTAAATATTTCGCTTCCTCTTCACCTAGCTCAATCGGAACTCCTCCCAGTAGATTTACAACCGCTTCAAAGGAATTAAAATTAATGGATGCATATCCTTCAATCTTAATCCTATAATTCTGCTCAACGGTTTCAACTAATAGATCCGTTCCTCCCCTGGCATAGACCGAGTTCAGCTTATCTGGCTGATGGCCAGGAATTTCTACTAAGGTATCTCGAAGAAGAGAAGTTAATTTGATGGTATCATCCTTCGTGTTAATCGATGCTAACATTATAGCATCTGTATTCTTAGCTCCGTCGATCTCCTCAATGCCAAAGATCAAAAAATTACTTACGTAATCCTCCTGCCGAGGGATTATTACTGGCTTCTCAGGAGTAGCTCCCTGGCTATCTTGATCTTCATTAGTCCAAGAATCCATTGCGGAGTCCCTTTCTTCAACGCCATTATTATCGATCGGATTAATGACTGGAGTGTCCCCACCCATGCTATCATCCAAATCTACATTACCATGGATATAGCTTCCTGCAATTCGATAAAGTACTCTTCTTCCGCCTTTCGTTCCAACAAGCAATAATACGAAAAGAAACAGGATTCCAAAGCTAGCTCCAGCTATCTTAAGAACCCGCTTTCGTAGGGTCTTCATCCGATCCGTCTTCTTCTTATCCTTATCGCTTGCAGCTAATTCTTCTTCTACCTGTTGCTTTAATGCTTCATTAAAAGCATCCCAGTCAACATCCATATCAAATTCATCTTGCTCTTCTTCAATAAATATGAACTCATTGCTTTCTATGGTAAAGTTTTCATCTTCTGTATCATTGTTATTATTATTTCTTTCTAAATCATCTGGATGATCCTCTGCTCCCTCTGCCAAGGATATCTCATCATCTAGTTCCTTTCTTTCCATATCCGATAGATCTGTATTTTCCCCCTTACTCATTGCGCATCCCCTTTTTTATTTTTTACTAGTATTACGAAAGTTCCTTGGTAATTCCTTCAAATAATTTTAACATAGGAATATTATTTATGCAATCGAAGTCTACCTATACCATTAGAGTTATAGCATTGGGAATGATCTTAATTTTTGATAGTCTTCCTCCTGCTTCATATTCTCCATCAACAGTCCAGGGGGTTGGTTCCTCCATATAAAAGGTTGCCTCCGGTGTTTTTAAGAAAGTAATCATCTCATTATTATAATCCTTCTTCGATAGGAAAAGAATTATTTTGTGTAGATCCATTGCTGTCTTAGGGCTTTTTACCAAGATAAGTTCAAGTAGACCATCATTGAGATCCACGGCACCCCCATCTAGCTTAACAATCCCACCAATTGAAGTGGAATTACTCACTGCACCAAAGATATAATCATCCTCATAAATCTCATTGTTCACTTCTACCCTAACATGTTGAGGATGAATATTCGGTATATCTTTTACTCCTTCTAGGATATAGGCAAGATGCCCAATAATATTCTTGTGAGATTGCGGGGTTGAATATGAGCTTCCTGTAAATGCTCCAAAGGACGCTATATAGTTAAAATAGCGCCGACCATTAAAGCAACCTATATCTAAGGTTCTCTCCTGTCCGTTCATGATTGCATGAGCCGCTTTTTCCAATCGGTTTGATAAATTCAGACTAGTTGCAAAATCATTGGTAGTTCCTGCCGGTATATAACCAACCGGTAGTTTTACTCCCAATTGCATGATTCCTGAGATAACTTCATTCAGTGTTCCGTCACCACCACAGCAAACTACCATATCATTATTCAAGCCATGCTCTAATACAAGTTCTGTAGCATGGCCTTTTGCTTGTGTCGTCTTAAGGTCGACCTGGTAGCCATTGCTACGAAATAATTCTGCCATTTGATACCGGCTGGATTTTGTGGTTAACTTTCCTGCAATTGGGTTAATTATCAATAAAATTTTTTTACTATCTGTTATAAGCATAGGATCTCTCCTTAATCTATACTTTCCTAATATAACCTATGATTTATCAACTTCTTTATACGGGATTTTGATAAAATAATCAACCCATCTTATGCTGATTCTATCATAAATTGGTAACACTTCAAGGGGTTTCGCTTTACTTTATCTATATACTAAGTATTACAGAAAAATCCAATATTCATACAGGATATAGGAAAGAGTTAGATCTCTTTTACATCTTCTAGTACAAAGCATCTTCTATTATCTCCTTGGATATCATATGCTTGTACTCGATTTGCAAGTCTTAACTTCATCTGTTCAATTAATCGTCGAACCTCTCTAGCATTTCCAAAATTCTTATCCCGATGCTCATAACGGTGATGGAGCCATTCCTTTACATAAGATTCCACTTCAGGTTCATAGGTGAACTGTTCATTTTTACAGTTATACACGAAGATTTCAAAAAGTTCCTCAGGGGTATAGTCCTCAAATTCTATGTAATTACTAATTCGGCTCTTAAAACCCGGATTAGTCACCAGTAATTCCTCCATATCATCCGTATAACCGGCCAAAATTACAACCAGTTTATCCCGATTATCTTCCATTTCTTTAATTAAAGTAGCGATTGCTTCTTTTCCAAAATCATTTTGACCAGAGGAGACTAGGGAATATGCCTCATCAATAAAGAGTATCCCCCCATAAGCTTCCTTTATTTTGGCTGCTGTTTTAATTGCCGTCTGTCCAACATATTCAGCCACCAAATCCTCCCGTTGAGCAGTAACAAGATGCCCTTTCTTTAGGATACCCATATCCCGAAATATTTCACTAATTAACCTTGCAACCGTTGTTTTACCAGTACCGGGATTACCGGAGAAAACCATATGTAAGGAAGGGATACGATCAACGATACCTCGCTCCATCTCTTCTTTCTGGTAGTTGATAAAGGCTACAAGATCTCGAACCTTTTTCTTTACATTAGCCAATCCAATCAGCTTTTCTAACTTTTGATAGCTTATTTGTATCCGATCTTCTGCGTTTAGTTCAAGATCTACCCCGAATTCTTTTGCTGTTATAGCCTGTAACTGCTTTAGATCTATTTCATCCAGATTATTAAAATCAATATTTAAAGCTTTCTGTTCAATCGCAGCCCGTATTACTTGTTCCACTTCCCTTGCATTACCAAACTTTTCATCCACTTTGCTCTTTGCTATCACCTGCTGAAATGCCTTTTCTCCAGTTTCAGTCAAATAGTACTTCTCTTTTTCCAATAATCGTTTGGCAATCTGCAATAGTTCGTCTTCCGTATAATCCTCAAAATATAGGAATTTGTTAAATCTACTCTTTAAGCCTGGATTCATTTCCATGAGCTGGTTCATTTCATCACGATATCCAGCTAAGATAATGACAAGTTCTCCACGGTAATCCTCTGCTGCCTTTAGAATGGTCTCGATTGCTTCCTTACCAAAATCATTTTCCCCTTTTCCAGCCAGCGTATAGGCTTCATCAACAAAGAGTACACCACCCAAGGCATCATCAATTGCCTTTTTCGTTTTTATAGCAGTTTGTCCGATATATTCTCCTACTAAGTCAGACCGGTCAACCTCAACCAAATGCCCTTCTTTAAGCAGTCCAAGCCCCTTAAATAACTTGGCAAATAGTCTGGCTACCGTAGTTTTCCCCGTTCCAGGATTACCGGAAAACACAAAATTATATCTATGTTTTTCTTCGCTACTGATTCCTAATCTTTGATTTCTTATGGTTTCAAACTGAATTGTCTTTTTATATTTCTCAATCTCTGATTTAACCGAATGTAAACCAATTAGATCATTTAACTTTTCCATTGCTTGGTTCAGTTCCTGCTCATCAATACCAGATTTATCTTCGATTGGTTCCTTGTTCGTAGTATTATTTTTGCGACTTAATAGTTGCTTCCCATATTCCATTACCTTTGAATTAGGATTAAGTAATCCTTCCTTTCGAACAATTTTCTTTAATTGATCGATCTGTTTAGTTTTATAAAGATAATCCATCTCTAGCATGCGTATTTCCAATGTTTAATCAAAACACCAAACTCTTCTTCCTCCATTTGATCCAAAAAAA
>JAAYQP010000199.1 GCA_012519195.1 Clostridiales bacterium
CCTATGTATATTTCACCGCCTGTCCTAGCCTGAATATCATTATAAACATCAAACTGCCCTAACATCTGTCAACCTCCTTATGGTTATAGTTAAAGATATGCTGTTTAATTTCATTCTATGATATTTGATAAGAGCCATTGTTTTATTTTTATGTTATTATTTCTCATTGAATAAGACAATCTTTCCTATTCAATAAAAATAGCCTATAAAAATCATAGGCTATTTTGAAAAGCTAAAATGTGTTATACAAGCTTATCATGCCTCCCAGTGGAGGGTATTATATTCTCTTCTCTTATCTCGTACTAAAAGGTCTGCAAGAGCTTCTTTGGCGGATTTGTTCTCAAATAAAACGAGGTTAATCTGTTCTACGATTGGCATCTCAACATCGTGCTGCTGGGCCAATACCAGAGCAGCGTGTGCTGAATTGACACCTTCCACAACTTGATTCACTTGCTTCATGGCTTCCTCCATGGTTTTCCCTTGTCCAATCAGGTAACCAGCATTCCAGTTACGGCTGTGCTTACTGGTACAGGTTACAAATAAATCACCAAAACCGGAAAGTCCAGAAAAGGTTTCAATTTTACCGCCCATCTTTATACCGAGGCGGCTAATCTCTGCCATTCCTCTGGTCATTAAAGCGGCTTTCGTATTATCACCGTAACCTAGCCCGTCCACAATACCTGCAGCTAGAGCGATTACATTTTTTAAAGATCCACCTAATTCAATCCCAATGATATCAGGACTGATATAAACTCGAAAGACATCATTCATAAAGATATCTTGAATAAATCTTGCAGTTTCTATAGTTTCTGCACCGACAACAATTGTCGTAGGTACCCCACGACTAACCTCTTCGGCGTGACTTGGACCTGACATAACAGCAACATCGGCCTGCGGAATCTCTTCCTGAATAACCTGAGATAAGGTATAGAGCGTATCATTTTCAATTCCTTTTGAGACATTAACCAGAATTTGTCCATCCCGGATAAATGGACTTGCTGATTTTGCTGTTTGACGAATATAAGGGGATGCAACCGCCATAACAATCAAATCCTGAGATGTGCATGCCTCTTGTAAATCTAAGGTGATTTTAATATTTTCCGGCAAAACAGCTCCGGGAAGATTTTTTAAATTCTTTCTATTTTCATTTAAATCTTGGGCTTCCTTCTCTATTTTCGTCCATATGGTTACTTCATGACCATTACCAGAAAGTAAGATTGCCAATGCACAACCCCAAGTACCAGCACCTAGTAATGCTATTTTACTCATTTGCCTTCCTCCTTCATACTTCTCCTAATTATCATCAATCTTTACTCTTTGACCAAGTTTATTCTCTGTTCCGGTTAATAAGCGTTTTATATTTGAACGATGCTTAATAAAGGCTAATATCATAAAGAGTAATGAAACGATTAACATATGTATGTCACCGGGATAGCGAATTAGAATCCATATCGGAAATAAAATAGATACCAATAAGGATCCTACGGATACATACCTTGTTAATGCTACAGAGCCAACAAATAATACGAAGCCAAAGGGAATGATGAACGGATCAAAGGAAATCATAACTCCTGCGGTAGCAGCGATTCCCTTGCCTCCCTTAAAACCTAACCAGAATGGGTAGTTATGTCCAAGAACAACCCCCAGACCAGTATAAAGAACTAATAACTGGAGGTTCTCCATATCAGGAAAGATAAGATATCTTATGATAAGGATTGGCAGGATTGCCTTAAGCATATCTCCAATTAAGGTTAATATCCCTGCCTTTGCTCCTAAAGTTCTTAATGCGTTTGTAGTTCCTGCATTGCCACTGCCATATTTCCGTATATCTACATGTTTAAGTTTTCCAATCAGATATGCGGTTGAAAAACATCCGAAAAGGTATCCGATCATCAGACAAAAGATGATTTTTAAAATCATTATTTCCCATTCTCCTTTCGCTCTCGGATGATAAACTTTAATGAAGTACCAGAGAAACCGAAAGCTTCACGAATTTTATTTTCGATGTATCTGGTATATGAGAAATGCATTAACTGTTTGTCATTTACAAAAATTACAAAAGTCGGTGGCTTTATCGCTACCTGTGTAATATAGTAAAGTCTAAGGCGTTTTCCTTTGTCTGAAGGTGGTTGGGCAAGAGCAACAGCTTCTGTTAGAATCTCATTTAATACACCGGTTGAGATTCTAAGATTCTGATTCTGGATAACAACTTCAATTACCTCAAATAATTTATGGAGTCTTTGCCCTGTCTCCGCAGATATGAAAATAATCGATGCATAAGGCATAAAGGATAAAACATTACGAATATCCTTCGTAAACTCATTAACCGTATTATTATTCTTTTCTATTAGGTCCCATTTATTCACGGCAATGACAATTCCTTTGCCACGATCATGGGCGATACCGGCAATTTTAGCATCCTGTTCGGTAATTCCTTCGGAAGCATCAATGACAAGAACAACAACATCAGCCCGTTCTACCGCGGAAACCGTACGGATAATGCTATAGCGTTCCAGATCCTCTTTGATTTTACTTTTTCTACGAATTCCTGCAGTATCAATAAGAATATACTCTTTCTTGTTACGGCGAATCGGTGTATCGATAGCGTCCCTGGTGGTACCTGCAATATCCGATACAATGACCCTATTCTCCCCTAATAATTTATTAATAATAGAGGATTTTCCAACATTGGGTTTTCCTACAATTGCGATACGAGGGCGATCATCTTCCTCTTCTTCGGCACTCCCCTGAGGGAAATGACGAACAACCTCATCCAATAAATCACCAAAACCTAATCGAGAGGATGCGGAAATAGGAAAAGGTTCTCCGATACCTAGATTATAGAATTCGTATACATCTAAAATCTGTTTATTAAAATTGTCAACTTTATTCACTACTAGTACAACCGGTTTTGCGGAACGACGTAACATATCAGCAACCTTATGATCTGCATCAACCAATCCCTGGCGCACATCTACGATGAACATAATAACATCAGCCGTATCAATAGCGATCTGGGTTTGCTCTCTCATATAGGTTAATATCATATCATTACTATCCGGCTCAATTCCTCCGGTATCGATTAATGTAAATTGTGTATTAAGCCATGTTACATCGGCATAGATACGATCCCTTGTAACTCCGGGATAATCCTTGACAATGGAGATTCTTTCTCCCGCCAAGGCATTAAATAAGGTTGATTTTCCTACATTCGGTCTGCCGACAACAGCTACAATTGGTCTGCTCATTTTTATCTCCTACTTCTTATGATAGTGATTTAAAACTCCTATCATCTATGCTTATATTATGTCTAACTACTCAATAATTGCATCTATGAAAGACTTTCCATCTGATTGTACAATACGGATTCTTGTTTGTAAAGACTTTTCAATATCCTCAATTGTTTGGTCATCCAAAAGAATCGTTTCCCCATGTCTTAATAAAACATCAGGTAGAAGCAGGCAATCTCCCAAAGGTTTATCTTGTAATTGTTTGATAAGATCTCCTCCTGTGATCAGTCCTGCCACAGTAATTTCCTCACCAAAGAAATGATTAATAATGGTATAGATATGAAGCTTAATTTGAGGGAATTTCACCTTTAACTGCTCTGCCATTTTTGTAATATAAGGGGTAGCCAGTACTCCGGTTGCTATGGAAAGTTCCTTGCATCGAAGATCACCGACAACTTCCTCGTAGTATTGATTAAATTCCTCCTGCATAGAACGAATCAAACCAACTCCATTTTCAAGTTGAGGATATCCTTCATAGGAGTCTTCATCCGGTATTGGCATATCTGCTTTAATATACCACTCATCACCTGCATAAACAAATCGGGTATTATAATGGGTAACGAAGATTTGCTGCCAACGATGGATAATAGCTAGAACTTCCCTTGCATCCTCTTTTGTGAAGCTTTCTAGCTTTTGAAGCTTATCCCGATATTTTGTTAGGCCCACCGGTACAACCGATAAGCTTTGCATCTCTGGAAGAAATGCAGATAAATCGTGAAGGGTACGTTCCAGTTCCTCACCATCGTTCCACCCTTTACATAATACGATTTGACCGTTCATCACAATGCCTCCATCCTTTAGCCTTTGGATTTTATCTAAGGCATTTCCGGCAAATCGGTTGTTCAGCATTTTCTTACGTAATTCCTTATTGGTGGTATGAACAGAGATGTTGATCGGAGATAATTTATAAAATAAAATACGATCAATCTCTTCTTCACTAAGATTGGTCAAGGTAACATAGTTACCCTGGAGGAAGGAAAGTCTTGCGTCATCATCTTTAAAATATAAGGTATCTCGCATTCCGGGAGGCATCTGATCAATAAAACAAAAGATACATTTGTTTCTGCAAGTACTGCACTCATCCATTAAACCATCCTCAAATGCAATCCCAAGATCCTCATCATAATCCTTAACAATTTCCAGTTCCCATTCTTCCCCATCTGGTTTACGAATAAGAACCACTAGCTCTTCATTCTTTACTAAGAAATGGTAATCAAAGGCATCTTTAATCACCTGTCCATTAATCGAGATCAATTCATCCCCAGGAGTAAGCTCTAACTCTTCAGCTATACTACCTGCTTCTATCATTTTAATAATGTGTGCTTTTTTCTTCATAATATATTTTCACCTAAACCTTCTAAATTACGGTAGGGTTAATACCTTATTATTTTTAGTCATTTACTGCTTTTTTATTAACAAGAAAGCAGCTAAACTTCCGCGTTTTCCCCCGGTTTTACGATGTGAGAATAATAGTTCATCGTGACAGGAGGTACATACTCCAGAAGTATGAATGTTTTTCTGTTCAAGCCCCGCCTCCATTAAAACCAGACGGTTGGCTGCCCATAAATCGCATAGATATTTTCCCTTTCCCTTGGCCTCAAGTATATTTTTCTCATGGTTGAGAGGAAAGTTTTTCTTAAATTCCTGTGCAACTTCCTCTCCGATTTCATAGCAAGTTTTGCATATGGAGGGACCGATTACTGCGATGATATCTTTGGGATCACTACCAAATTCCTCCTGCATTCGATTAATTGTAATCTTTCCAATTTTATTTACGGTACCTCGCCATCCAGAATGGGTTAGACCAATGGCCTTCCTCTTTTGATCCACGAAATAAAGGGGAACGCAATCGGCATATTTTGTAACAAGTGTTACCTCAGGTGTATTCGTAATTAATCCGTCAATTTCATCAAAATCTCGTTCTCGGTATAAGCCCTTACCGCAATCTTTAGCATCTACTCGAAGGATATTGGTCTTATGTACCTGCTTCGATATTACAATGGTTTTCGGATCGAAGCCAATACTATTGGCAATACGTTCAAAATTCTTTTTTATATTGTCCGGATGATCCCCATCAATTGCTGAATCCGATCCCAGATTCATAGATGAATAAATGCCACTACTAACCCCACCTAAACGGGTGGAGAAGCCATGACCAAGGAAGGGGATGTCGGATAAGACAGGAAAGCGAATGAAGGGTACTTCTTTCGTGAGATCGATCTGTGCATGAGTACTATTTTTAAAGTCCATTGTATCCTCCCATTGACAATCTATAAATACAATCAATTAAAGTTATCCATTAATAAAATCCATCAAATGCATTTTTTATTAAGCTTATTTCATTCTCTAGGATTACTACTACATCGAAACGACATGGTGTATCGATAGGAATATGTCGAGTTAGCATATAATATTCTGCTGTTTTTGTTATTTTACGAATTTTAGAAGGTGTAATTGATTCCGCAGGGTAACCTTTTAAGGTATTCGAACGATATTTCACTTCGACAAAACAAAGATACCCCTCAGACCGTGCAATGAGATCAATCTCACCACATTTACAAGAGAAGTTTTTATCAAGAATCCGGTATCCATGTTTTATAAGATATTCCGCTGATTTTTTCTCAAATAGAGCACCGATTTCTCTTTTGTTCATACTTGACTAACCTTTTTCTTAATCCGATCCATATCATCAACAAATACTAAAATTTCTGAAACAATATCATAGAGCTGTGGCGGAATATAGGAACCAAGTTCCAGTTTAGATAAAGTATCTGCCAATTGATCATCATGGTGCAGAGGAATTTTATTTTCCTTTGCCCGCTCTATGATTCGATTTGCAAGATGGCCTTTTCCGCTAGCAATAACCTTAGGCGCATGGTCCTCTGGATGATAGGATAAAGCCACTGCAGTTTTATTCTGAAACTCTTTCTTTGGTTCCTTCATAATCCTTCTCCTTCCCTTGTAAGTTCTATTATAGAATTAATCCTACCACAATTTACAAATATTTCAATATATCACACTTTCCATTATTCAATTATTGATTTTATAAGAAAATATTTATAATAAATTTTTTAATATAATTTAAAACTTATTTTTACTTCTATCTAAGAAAGTATCTTTTTTAAAAAGCTACGTCTATGGATCGGTGAGGGACCCAGTCGCTTCAGTGCTTCAATATGTTTTGCTGAACCGTAACCCTTATTACTTGCAAAATCATAGTCTGGGAATATCTGGTCGTATGCTACCATCAATCGGTCCCTGGTTACCTTAGCCACAATACTAGCAGCCGCTATGGATAAACTCTTGCTATCACCTTTAATCACAGGTACTTGTTTGATATCAACTCCAGGTATGGTTACCGCATCATTTAAAATCAAATCCGGTTTAACAGATAAATTACCAATTGCCTGACGCATTGCTTCATAGGTTGCCTGTAATATGTTAATCTCATCAATTTTTTTGGGAGGTATGCTACGAATGCCAAATGAAATTGCTTGGGATATAATTTCATCGTATAATTCTTCCCTCTTTTTCTCAGTTAATTGCTTCGAATCATTAATATATAGTATATTACAATCCTTAGGAAGTATGATGGCACAGGCAATTACAGGTCCAGCGAATGGTCCTCTACCCACTTCGTCAATCCCACAGATATATTCGTAATCCTTGTATTGTAATTCAAATTGCTTCATGGCATCTAGGCGCTGCTGTTCCATTTCTAAAGCCTGCAATCGCTTCCTATACTGCACACAAATCGTTTTTACACCACTACGTTCATCATCCTGATATTTATCTAATAAAGCTGGAATATCAGATGCAGCTGTCTGCATGAATTCCAGCTTTATTTCAGCTACTTTCTTTAAATTTCCCTCTGTATTCATATCTTTTCTATGTAACATGCGGTCGTCTTATGATTAAGATCAAAGCCGCATACTCCTTTCTCTATTCATATCCTTTAACGCATGATCCAAGTGCTTACTTTGATTCATAGGAGTTCAACTCCTAGGTAATTTAGACTTACTCAGGAAATTCCAGGGTTATGTTTCCAAGGCGGGTGCTTCTAAAATCCTCAAGAAGAAGATTGGCAGCCCGATCCAGATCCGGTTCACCGCCTTTTTGTAGACAGCCACGTTTTATTGCAATCAGTTCCAGCACCTTTGCCGCGCTTTTTAGATCTTCTAAGCCCTTTGGTGTTTCAATTTCATAGCGATTTTCGATAACCTCTGGATAATGCTTGTCTAAAAACAGAATGAGCTCCAGGGAAAGATCTGTTGTATTAATAATATTATCATTAATTGATCCAATTAGGGCTAGACGAATACCAATGTTTTGATCTTCGAATTTCGGCCATGTAATTCCAGGAGTATCAAGTAACTCAATATTTTTATTTAATCGAATCCATTGCTTTCCTTTGGTCACGCCAGGTTTGTTACCGGTTTTTGCGCTGGCTCGTCCGACAAGACTATTAATGAAGGTAGATTTACCTACATTAGGAATCCCGACTACCATGGCGCGTACCGGTCGGTTCATGATTCCCTTACGGCGATTCCTAGCGATTTTTTCTTCACAGGCCTTGTTCACAATATCCTTTACCTGTTTTATACCATTTCCGCTTTTTGAATTAACTAGGGCTACAAAATATCCCTTATTCTCAAAATATTCTTTCCAAGAGCTGGTATGCCTTGGATCCGCCATATCATATTTATTTAACAGAATAACCCTAGATTTATTGCCTGCCATAGCTTCTATATCCGGATTTTTACTGGAAAGTGGTATTCTAGCATCGACCAGTTCGATTACCACATCAATCAGTTTTATATTCTCCTGCATCATTCGCTTTGCTTTGGCCATATGGCCCGGATACCATTGTATCTGCATAATATTACCTCTTGCTTTCTTCGTCTATGATTTCCTGTCGTAGGTTTAATTTATCAATAAAATTAAATGGGGATAAGCGGATAAATGCTTTCCCTATAATTTCTTCTCTACGTATATTACCAATACTAGCAAAACGGCTATCCTCACTATTATTACGATTATCTCCTAATACGAAATATTCATTCTCTTCCAGTGTGATAGGCTCTACTGCTAATCCGTAATTAATCATGGGCTCCACATTCATCGGTTCTTCCAAAATGGTATCGTTAATATAGATGTTACCGTCTTTAAATTGCAAGGTTTCTCCCGGTAAACCTATGATTCTTTTAATATTATAATAGCTGTGCTCTTTACCGCTTTGTTTAAATACAATGACATCAAATCGTTTAGGATCAATAAAACGGTAGGAAAACTTATTTATAATAATTGATTCACCGTCAAATAAGGTTCCTTCCATAGAGACACCAACCATATCGGTTTTTTCAACCGTATAATTAACGATAAAATATGCCAAAAGGATAACTCCTGCGATTTCTAAAGCCCAAATAAATATTTCTCTTATTATTTTCATCATGAGAGGCCTTTTACTCTCTTTTTCAAAATCATAATCCATAACTATCAATACCTTTCGTGACATTCGCAAAGGTTTTCCTTGATCCATTCGCAAAATTGTTATGTTAAAAAAGGGACAATTACACAAGTATTGTCCCTTAGTAGTTCTTTTTCAAGATGGTACTATTTGATTGCTTCTTTAACTTTTGCTTTCTTACCTACTCTGTCACGTAAATAGTACAGTTTAGCACGTCTTACTTTACCTAATCTTATTACTTCAATTTTCTCAATAATAGGACTATGCAAAGGCCAAGTCTTCTCTACACCAATACCGTTGGATGATTTTCTAACAGTAAATGTTTCTCTTGATCCACCGTTCTGTCTCTTTAATACGGTACCTTCAAATACCTGAGTTCTCTCACGGTTACCTTCCTTAACTTTTGCATAAACGCGAACTGTATCACCAACATTAAAGTTAGCGATATCTGCCTTTAACTGTTCAGCTTCAATACTCTTAATAATTTCGTTCATTTTGTGACCTCCTATCAAATTTAGATGTTCTTAATACTTTATTCCGTACCAGAGGACCATCTCGTCTCACAATATAATACTTTAACATAGAATAGAATGGATTGCAAGTATTTTTTACATTTTTGCTTATGAATCGTTCTTATTTTTCTCCTCTTGTTTCTGAATTAATTGCCTCAAATATTCCTGCTCTTTTTTATTTAGATTGGCTCCGGGTAGAAGGTCCGGACGGCGTTCCAAGGTACGTTTTATCGCTTCTTGTCTTCTCCAAGCCTCAATATTTGCATGATGTCCAGAAAGCAGAACTTCCGGTACCCTAAGGTCACGAAATATTTCTGGCCGGGTATACTGCGGATACTCCAGTAAATTGTCATGCAAGGATTCAAATTCAGAGGAAATATCATTATTTAAAACACCAGGAATTAACCTGGAAATTGCATCAATCATAACCATGGCAGGTAATTCTCCACCGGTTAACACATAATCACCAATAGAGATATAATCGGTTACGATCAATTCTAAAACTCTTTCATCAATTCCTTCATAATGACCACAAAGAAAAATTAGGGAATCTTCCTTTGCCAAATCCTGTGCCATTTTTTGATTAAAGATCGGTCCTTGGGGTGTAACATAGATCACCCTAGGTCTTTTTCTTTCCGCTTGACCGACTTGATTTGGTGCTCCCTGTAATTGATCGGAAGAGGTCCTTCTTGCTTCCTGCTCGGATATTATCTGATCTGCAAGATAACGATATGCCTTATATACCGGTTCAGCCTGGATTACCATACCTGCTCCACCGCCATAGGGATAATCATCTACCCTTTTATGTTTATCATTACTAAAATCCCTAATATTGACTGTGTTTAAAGAAATTAATCCTTTATCAATTGCCCTTCCTATAATACTGGTATTCAGACCCTGGGATACCATCTCAGGAAATAAGGTTAGTACATGAAAATCCATCTGTCAACCATACCTTTCTATAAAGCACAAAATATAGTACGAAATAATTATTTCATTATTTAAATAAAATTCATTTATAGTAAACCATCCAAAAGATGAACGGTTATTATTTTCTCCACTGTATTGACATCTAAGATACATTCCTTTATGGAAGGTATTAGGATCTCTTTTTGATCCTCCGTTTTTACTACATAGACATCATTCGCACCGGTAGCCAGGACTTCCTCTAACTTACCTAATCGTTCTCCATCCTCTGTAATAACTTCCGAGCCGATCAAATCATAAATGAAGTATTCGCCCTCTTCCAATTTGACTGCATTCTCTCGGGTTACTAGGATATCTTTCCCGCGATATTTTTCAATATCATTAATATCATTGATCCCTTTAAACTTTAAGATAACTGTTTGTTTAAAGTATTTAACATTTTCTATTTCAAGCGGAAGGTATTCTTTTCCGGTATCAAGAATAACTTCTTTTAGTTCTTTAAACCGTAAAGGATCATCCGTTGTCGGATATACCTTAACTTCTCCTTTAATACCATGGGTGGTTGTGATAACTCCAACTCTTAGATAATTGTCCATAGGAATTTCCTCGATTTCTTTCCAATTGTTTTCATCATGCTAAAAAAGAGTTTCGCTTGCGAAACTCTCGCGCCGAGCACCTTCTGCCGTAGGCAGATAACTTCAGAAGAATATATGTAACATATATTCTTTATGTGCTGAGTGTGCATCTTTGCGGAGCATTTTTTATTGAATAGGAGGATTTTCCTATTCAA
The DNA here is from genome assembly GCA_012519195.1 of Clostridiales bacterium. Lineage (GTDB taxonomy): Bacteria > Bacillota > Clostridia > Lachnospirales > Lachnospiraceae > Mobilitalea. Next base: position 10,987 of record JAAYQP010000199.1, read on the forward strand.
TAAAGAAGCTGCCCTATGTCTGATAGGACAGCTTCTTTGATCCTGCATAGGTGTTATTCATAGCGAATAAAAGATGAATCACTTATTCAGAAGAATAGACAAGCCATAGACTTGTGAATTCATCTTATTTGAGGATATCGTGTTACTGCAGAATCTCAACGACTACCTTTTTGTCATCCTTTGTTGCGGCTGCTTTTACTAC
>JAAYQP010000200.1 GCA_012519195.1 Clostridiales bacterium
AACAACCTTATTATAACGGAAAGGTGATTTTTTTGTATAACAATCGTCGCGCACCCGCATAGCGGGTGGTTTATATTTCGCACGCTTTGCGTGCTCAACAGGGTCACGACCCATAAAAAGAAAGCAAATGTTATGAAAAAATAACATCTGCTTTATAAAATATCATGTGATTCTATTGCACACCTCTTATTCTATTTCCAGCATCGGCATAGTATGGAACTATAATATAATTGCCCGCATGTATTGTATCCGTAGATAAACCATTACTAGTCTTAATTTCCTCAATATATTCATTAATGTTACGGTATTCCTCTGTTATATAGGTATTGGCGATGCTCCATAAGGAATCTCCCTTTTTAATCTGCACACTGGTAACCAGTTTTTCTCTAGCAGATGTTCGTTCTGCTGTGACCGTCTTAGTAATAAAGATAATGGAAGCTAGAATAAGCATGAATAAAAGTATGACACCAAAAAGGTAAGACCTTTTCCCAATATTCATATTCCTTCTGCTATAATCGATTATTCTGCACTTTGTATTTGTATGATACATAGAATGCACCCCCATAATTCTTATCCTTGGTAGAATAAATATAATTCAATTTTAAAAGCTGTCTCATGGTAATAGGTCAAGGATTAGTCGAAAAGCAAAATACGAACATTTGTTTCTTTATACATATTATATCGAACATACATTTGTTTGTCAACACTTTTTTCGAACATACATTTTGTTTTTCAAACATTTTTTCGTTTTTCAGAACATAAGTTTTGCATTTTAATAGGAACTATGTTATACTGAATTATAAGAAGATTAGAGCATTTGAATATACTAATCAGTACTACATAGGATAATGATAAAATAATGGAGGCTGATGCTTGTGGGTTATGGTAAAATAAGTAATAAGCAGAAAGAAATACTTGAATACGTAAAATCTCAGATTATTAACAAAGGATATCCACCTGCCGTTCGTGAGATCTGCGAGGCGGTTAATTTAAAGTCAACATCATCCGTACATTCTCATCTAGAGACTTTAGAAAAGAATGGTTATATCCGTCGTGATCCGTCAAAGCCCCGCGCTATAGAAATTATTGATGATGAGTTTAATTTGACTCGAAGAGAGCTGGTCAATGTCCCGATCGTGGGAACAATCACTGCTGGTCAGCCAATTTTAGCCGTGGAAAATATAGATAGCTACTTTCCAATTCCCTCTGAATATATGCCAAACGAAGAGACCTTTATGCTTAAGGTAAAAGGTAATAGTATGATTAATGCAGGAATATTTGATGGTGATAAAATTCTTGTTCAGAAGCAAGCAGTAGCGAAGAATGGTGATATCGTTGTAGCCTTAATTGAAGATGAAGTAACGGTGAAAACCTTTTATAAAGAGAATGGTTATTACCGTTTGCAGCCGGAGAATGATACCATGGATCCTATCATTGTACCAGAGCTCACAATCCTTGGTAAGGTAATTGGTCTTTTCCGTATGCTGTAACAACCAGTCTCTATTGCTCGATTTCGAATTTTAGGATGGTCTGTATGATGAACTTTGTTTGTTAGATATTAATGACTACATAATTAGAATCGGAAGAAGATTCGGAAATTTAAAAAGCATGGAAAAATCGACGCTGATATTTCCATGCTTAATTATTGTTAAATACTTTTTAAATAATGTTCTCCTAAGCCTAGATTATTCATCTAGTTATTTCTAACGATGCTTCGCACCGCATTGTTAC
>JAAYQP010000201.1 GCA_012519195.1 Clostridiales bacterium
AAATACTGGCCTGATAGATTTTCTATTGTCTGTAGAATAACGCCTATATATTTTCCGCTGTTTTCCATAGCGATAATGGAGGAGTGGATTGCGCGTTCTGTGGCTGCTGATGCTGTATTTACATAAGTAATAGCTCCTTGCATTACGATAAAAATGATAGGTACTAAAAATGCTGTTATGAGCTTGGTTTTTATCTTCTTCATGCTGAATACAGAATTTATGAAAGAACTAATCTTACTAATTACTTTGCTGATAAATGACTTAAATCTGACCAGGATATTCATAACAATTAAACCTCCATTTAATCTTTATAAGGTAATAATTTGACAAAGAACCCAAATATCCTTCTTTTTATCTATCATATCGACCTGTATAGATTAATATAAAAATTTTAATGTAAATGCATTGAATTGACTTAAAAAATTACGCCACGATATTCATTAGATGAATACCGTGGCGTAATAATAGCAGTTATGTCTTTTATTAAAGCTTAAATCTCTCAATAGATCTTTGAAGCTCACTTGAAGATGCTTTTAGCTCTTCTGCAAAACGTGATAGCTCCTCAATACTTGAAACCTGTTCCTGAGTGGAAGCAGTAACCTCCTGGGATGATGCGGCAGTCTCCTCCGATACTGCAGATATATTCTGGATGGAATTAATAGCCTGCTCTTTGTTTTCTTCCATCTCTGCAACTCTTTCAATGATTTGATCCACCTGCACAGAGAGCTTTTCCATGGAACTCATAATACTGTTAAATATCTGGATAGTGCTTTGTACAGCTTCGTTCTGGGATAACAGTATGGCTTCAGTATCAGCAGCTTTTTGAACAGCTCTTTCGGTCTGGTCCTGAGTGTTTTTAATGATTTTAGTAATTTCACGAGCTGATTCAATGGATTGGTCAGCAAGCTTTCTCACTTCATCGGCAACAACTGCAAAGCCTTTGCCTGCATCGCCAGCTCGGGCCGCCTCTATGGCCGCATTAAGTGACAAAAGATTGGTCTGGTCGGCTATACTGCTGATTGCCTGAGTAATCTTTCCTATTGATTTGGAGTGTAATTCAAGGGCTTTTATGTCCTCCATAATTTCTTTGGATATTTCTGTGGTTCTGCCAGCCTTAACATCAAGGTCGTTCACGGCAGACAAGCCGTTCCGCGTTTCAGACATAGTATCACGGGTAAGGTTCTCGATTGATTTTGCATTTTCTGTAACATAGTTTATGTTCTCGGCAAGCCTGGAAATCTTTTCGACACCCTGTTCTGCATCAGAAGCCTGAGCTGAAGCACCCTGGGCAATTTCCTGTATTGCTCTTGAAATGTCCTGTGAAACTGCAGATACCTGCTCGGACGTGGAGGAAACGACAATGGCGGAGCTTGTTACCTTCTCAGACACACCGGTGGTCTGTTCTATAAGCGTACGCATATTTCCGATCATTGAATTGATACTTCTGGTAAGGGCTCCGAGTTCATCCTTCCTTCTTGATTTAAGCGTAACGGTCAAATCCCCTGAGGCCGCCTTGTCAGATGCATTAATAATCCTGTTTATAGTTCTGCTCATGCTGTTGGAGATAAGGATTCCTACAGCAAAAGCTATAGCAGTAGCTATTGCAACAAATATCAAAGTACTGATTACGACCGCCCTTGATGCTGCGGTAAGAGAATCATATGGTATTAAACCAAGTAATATGTTGCCAGAGGAACCGATCTTATAATAGGTCATAAGATACTTTACATCCTCAAACGTAACAATATCGCTGCCCGACGTATCTTCGGAAGAAACTATGTTATGATAAAAATCCTGTTGAGTAATGGTGCTGGTGTCAGTCTGATCGACACCATTTGTATTGACTCTTCCATCCTGGCTAATAAAGTGTATTTGCTGTTGATCTGCTAAATCTATGCTGCTTGTAAGATCGGAAATAACAGACATTTTAACATCAACAACAATCATTCCTATTATTTCTTTGCTAAGAAAGTCCGGCACAAGTCTTATGAATGATAAGCAGTAATTATCACTGTCGGCTTTATTAAGTTCATCAATTTCTT
>JAAYQP010000202.1 GCA_012519195.1 Clostridiales bacterium
AGAAATTAAAAAATTGATATCCTCCACACGTTATGAGCATGTGGTTCGTTTAAGCTCCGGTATGTACCCTGTTGAGGTATCTAAGAGTATTTATTCTGTTCTATTTTCATTACAAAGAATATCGGATCATATTGTGAACATTGCTTTCTCAATACGATCCACTACCGGAAGTAAAACAGAAGCTTTACAAGCGATTGAGAATGAAAAGAAATAAACGCAAAACCAATCGTAAAATTCTCAAGAAACCAATCTATATGTCTTAAATGGCTAGAAAAAGGTTTCCAGACGATCAGTTACATTACTGATTACTGGAAGCCTTATTTTTTGTCTATTAACAGTTCTTTTTGCGGAATACGTAACAAATCCATTAATAAGTAAATATATCACGACAGAATAAGACTCTTTGCTTATTTTAATTTAAACCCTAATTTTATGCCTAAGCAAACAATGAATAAATTTTAGAAAAATGTATTGAAATAAATTTAATCGTAAATTGCAATAATAGATTAGCCTAAAATTAGAAAATTTTTATTTATAAGAATTAGAAAATCTTGGAGGCTTTATATTGGAGAACAAGTAAGTGTTCTTTGTTGTATATCTGAAAAGTATTCTAATATATGCCAGATAACAGAAACAAATACACAAAAGTTTTAAGGATACTTTCCATATTTATAAATTCATATGATAATGTATAGATTTAATAAGGAAAAAATACATAGCGAAAAGAATATATAAGGTGGGCTTTTATTTTGATTGATGAAAGGGTGATATAGCAATGCAATTTAAGTTGTATATGGATGTAAATACATTTTATAATGATACCTATGATGTGTTAATGCGTAACGAGTCGCAGAATATGATTCCCCTTGGTAATCTTATAATTTGGCATGAGGGGAAAGATAAAACAGATTGGCGTAACCCTGCAAATTGGGTAGTTTAATAAAGCCAATAAATATTTATCAAGTAATATATTGACATTGTATCAGGTAGTAGATAGTATGGATAATGTTATGACTAGGAAAATATTAGCACAAATGATAGGGGGAATACTATGGATGAAGTAGTACGGATTGTGGTAGCACAAGGGGTACTTGGAAAGCTTCAAAGCATCGGTGAAGCCCTAGAAGCTGCCAAAGCTTATAGCGGAAGAAGAGTCATAATCCAGATAGAAAAAGGAATCTATAAAGAGAAACTTGAGATAGCGCAGCCTTATCTTACATTGCAGGGTAGTAAAGCGGAGGATGTAATTATTACATATGATGATTACGCTTATGAACTTATGCCGGAAGGAGATCGAAGGGGAACATTTCGTTCCTACACGGTGCTAATTGATGCCAATGATTTCACAGCAAGAGATATTACCTTTGAAAATTCGTCAGGTTCTGGGGATCTTGTTGGGCAGGCACTAGCACTCTACATAGATGCAGACAGGGCGACATTTGAACGTTGTAGGATGCTTGGATGTCAGGATACAGTTTTTACAGCACCTCTCCCACCAAAGGAGATTGAGAAAGGTGGATTTAAGGGACCAAAAGAATTTGCACCAAGATTTCATAGACAAATGTACTTTAAGGATTGTTTTATCAGCGGAGATGTAGATTTCATCTTTGGTGGTGCGACAGCCTACTTTGAAGGTTGTGAAATTTTTTCAAAAAGTAAAAATGCTGCTATCAATGGTTATATTACGGCGGCTTCCACCCCAGAGGATGAGATATACGGATATGTATTCAGAAATTGTAGATTTACCAGTGACTGTCAGCCTAACTCTGTCTATCTTGGTCGGCCATGGAGAGACTTTGCGAAGGTTGTTATCTTGGAATCGGAGCTAGGTAGCCATATCAGGGAAGAAGGATGGGACGATTGGAACAAGAAGCATGCCCACGCAACCATATTCTTTGCAGAATATAATAACTATGGGCCTGGAGCCGATATCAGTAAACGTGTTCCATGGTCAAAACAGCTGACTAAGGAAGAGGCTGATACTTATACAAAAAGGAATGTTCTTGGCGACTGGGCTTAGACATAGGGGATTTTTTGGATTTGAATACCTTCCCTGTTAAGTAGACAGTTGAAAGATACTATTTTATAACGTCAATCATACGATTATGATTGACGTTGTTTTTTGTACAGTTTAATTGGGTTTTATGTATTTATATTGATTAAAAAGTAAACAACGTATACAATAGATAAGGGGCAAAAATATACTAGAAAGATGAGGACTAATAATGTACACAAAGCAAGATTTAAAAAACATGATTAAAGAAATGGGTATTGCGTCTACAGATACCTTGTTTATTCATTCATCTATGAAAGCAATCGGTGAAGTTTTAGGTGGAGCAGATACTGTTCTTGATTCTTTCATGGAGTATTTAGAGAATGGTTTGTTAATTCTTCCTACACATACTTGGGGAAGTATGTCTGAAACTCATAATGTGTATGACCCAAACAAAGAACCCGCTTGCGTTGGATTATTACCCAATTTATTTATGAAAAGAGAAGGCGTTGTTCGCTCGTTACATCCAACGCATAGTGTCGCGGCCTATGGCAAGGATAGTATGGTATATATCAAAGGGGAAGAAGAGGTAACGACGCCATGTGCAGTCGGCGGTTGCTATGATCGATTAAGAGAGAGAAATGCCAAAATCTTATTATTGGGAGTTAACCATAATCGTAATACATTTATTCATTGTGTGGAAGAGATTTTAGAAGTACCAGAGCGTTTAACAGAAAAGCCGGTATTATTTAAAATTGTAATGCCTGATGGAAGTTTAAAAGAAAGTTATGTTTATCGTCATTACAATAGAACTACCCCTCATATTTCAGAAGCATATACAAAACTGGAGCAGGCGTTCTATGATAATAATGTAGCAAAACAAGTTAAGTTTGGAGATGCGACCTGTATTTTATGTGATGCAAATGGTATCTTTGAGGTTACAAAAAAGGTATTATCTCATCAAATAAATTGCTTAATGGAATTGGATGAGATTCCAAAAGAATGGTGGGAATAAATAATAATTACATATTCTACTAACCTTGTCTTTAACTTGAAGCAATATGTGTATGGAGATTGGTAAGGAGAAAAGAAGTATGATAGAAAAACTAAGAAATCAAGATTTTGATAAGATATATGACATAATGGAAATGAGTTTTCCAAGCGATGAATATAGAAACTATAATGGGCAGAAAGCACTGCTTGAAGATCCTGCCTATTCTATTTATGGGATCTACAATGAATTTCAAGATATTAAGGCTTTTATTGCGGTTTGGGAATTTGATGAATTTGCTTTTGTCGAGCATCTAGCTGTACATCCTGAGCATAGAAATCGTGGACTTGGAGCCTATATGTTGAATGAACAGGTAGAACTGCTTCATAAACCTGTTTGTCTAGAAGTAGAACTTCCAGAAACAGAAATCGCAAGAAGGCGGATTGGCTTCTATAAGAGAAATAATTTTTTTCTTAATGAATATCCATATATACAGCCTGCATTATCAGAGGGTAAGAAGGCCATTCCCTTGCTTATCATGACCTCAGGTAGCAAAGTGGATAAGGATATCTTTGAACGTATCAAAAACACTTTATATACCAGAGTGTATAAATAATCGAGAATTATAGTTCTTGATTTTCTGATTATTATAGAAATACTAAGATAAACCGACTTGGCAATCAAGTCGGTTTTTTTGTACCCAGTCGAATGTGATTTGGATGGATAAGAAGAAAGAGTAAAAATTAATTTTATTTAAAACTTTCCAGCACTCTAGTACGTCTATATGATATAGAATGAAAAAAGGCATCCGTACCAAAGAAAGGAGTAGCAATAATAATGGCATTAAAAGTAGAGGATCGACTAGAGAAGTATATTGTTGAAAATGAGAAAGCTTTTTACCGTTTGGCTTATAGTTACGTTAAGAACCCAGATGATGCCTTAGATGTTGTCCAAGAATCAATCTATAAAGCTTTTGCATCAATTCATTCCATACAGAATTTTGATCATGTAAAAACATGGTTTTATCGGATTATTGTGAATGTATCCTTGGATTTTCTTCGTAAGAGAAAAAGAGAAGTTACCACATATGAGGAATTCATGTTAAGTCATGATACCGGTACTGTTGATCATTATA
>JAAYQP010000203.1 GCA_012519195.1 Clostridiales bacterium
GAAAGCAGCCAACGACGGCTAGAATGGCAACAAGATTACCCTGTCAAAACTTAAAGCTTATTATTTTTGTTACCATGTGGGTCAATTTTATTTGCACATAGTGGGTCAATTCTATTGACAATCAACAAGAGAGAAAACCTTTCCTTTTACTGTGTGATGCGAAATGTTCTGGATACAGGACAATATCAGGAAAATGGATATCAATGACGTTCAAGTATTGATAAAACGCCCCTTCAACCAGCGTATGTATATGGCGGGTTGAAGGGGCGTTTCCTGTTTTATGACAAATACCTGGGTATTATACGCAATTTATATCTGGAGGGTGAGCGAGCAAATGAACATAGGGATGGGCTGTTGCCTATCCCGTTCGTGGTTTTGGCTGCTTAAAACGGCAAAATAGGTGCCGCTATATAGATGAACCATTACAGAGTCAAGCAGATTGATTTATTCACGTGTCAATTAGAATAGTGCATAAACAGTGTGTCATTATTTGTAGTTGGCTTTTTTGTAGATTAACACTACATCTTATATATAACGTAATACAACCACCAACTTGACATGAAATAGAATTATGGGATTTGAGGAAGGATTTACTAATAATGAGTCGAAAGGTAATGTATGCATTTGGTCAACGAGGAGTGGGTTTAAATTAATATTAACGATTTTAAAAGATGAGCAAGGGCGTTAAGTGGGAAATGTCCAAAACAAATAAGTGCCCGAGATGCGGTGGTTATTTATATTTTCTCACAGGGCATCACCAGCAAAGCGTTAATTTTTGGTGCCCGGATTGTGGCTACAGGGATGACAATCTTAACAGTAAGCCGTCAATTTATTAGGGGTAAACCTATAATTACTTATCTGAAAGATATAATTTTATTTGGGTTATTGTTAATTATTGTACTATCTTTAATATATAACAAATTAATGCAACAAAATACCTATGGTGCGAACGCAAAAAGCAAATTTCTTTGTGATAGCTGTGCCTATGATTATGAACGAGCATGCCATAATAGAGAAAGACCAAATGCTAAAAGTTGTAAAAATACCGGAGCCGGTTATAAAAGAGTATTATTATATTATCCTTTACCATTATTTTGATTTATGCTATGAATGCTAAAGTAAGTAATGTCTATAATTTGTGGTTGGTGTGAGATTATCGTTAACAGATTCACTTTTTCAAATTGGAATAGCTATGCCAAAAAGGTTATTCAGGTGTTAAGGAGATTAATAATGGAAAAGGATATGAAAATTGCAGTCCTGATTGATGCTGAAAACGTATCCGAGAAATATATCAAGTATATATTTGACGAAGTATCAAATCATGGAATACCAACTTATAAAAGAATTTATGGAGATTGGACCAACCCTCAGCTAGCTCCATGGAAGGGTGTATTGCTTGATTATTCTATTAGTCCAATTCAGCAATATAGTTATATCACTGGAAAAAATTCAACCGATTCAGCGTTGATAATTGATGCCATGGATATACTCTATTCTAATAATGTTGATGGTTTTTGCATTGTTTCGAGTGATAGCGATTTTACTAGGTTAGCAGCACGTCTAAGAGAAGCTGGTATGTATGTTATTGGTATGGGGGAAAAGAAGACTCCTAAAGCGTTCATATCAGCTTGCGAGAAGTTTAAATATCTTGAAGTATTAGTTTCAATGGCTTCTCAATCAACGGAAACCAAAGGTATTAAAGAAACACAAAAACAAGAAGAAAAAAAATCCGGTATGACTAGTATCAAAAAATTAATAGAGGATATTAAAGTATTATTTCTGAGATTTCAGATGAAGACGGTTGGGTGTATTTGGGGGAACTAGGTAACACTCTTAATAAACGCTATCCGGACTTTGATACAAGAAACTATGGTTATACAAAGCTTACACCATTTTTATCATCTTTTAACCAATTTGAGATCAAATCAATAAAAACCAGCAACTCAAATACAAGCCTTAAATATATTAGAAACAAGGGATAACGTTTCTTTAAAACAACCATAATCCAGACTCCCATTTGGAACATTTTGAATTATCTATAAGCATTTGTCCCCAGATCTCTTTAAAAGCAATGAAACCTGGAGGTTGTATTATGCAGTTAAATCTTGAACAAAAAAAGCTGATCTTGATGGAACCTTCCGGACATATTTTGATTAAAGGAGTTGCCGGCAGTGGTAAGACTACGGTTGCTGTGCACCGGATGTCTTATCTTATGAAGCGTTATTGTCTTGAGAAGGACGACAAGGTTCTGCTGGTTACCTTTAACAAAACCTTGCGTAACTATATCAAGTACCTTTATGACAAGGTTGATAACCTAGAAGATCAGACCAGCATAAATGAATTGCTGTACACTGAAGGAAAGGGAGACATTAAGACAATCGATAGCATTGTTTATGCATATTATCGAAAATGTTGCTCAGATACTAAGATTAAAGTTGCCACAAGCAGTGATAAATTTAATCTGATGTCGAAAGCAATTCATCTATTTATGGAAAAATACCCGGCAATTAAGATAATCAATCATAAAAATGCAGTCTTCCTCATCGATGAGATAGAGTGGATTGATGCCTGTTTAATTGAAACGCTGGAAGAGTACCAGCAGGTGGACCGGATCGGTAGGGCCACCAATGTTATGCAGAAAACACCACATAAGCTTTTGAAAAACTCTGAGATTAGGTCCTCTATTTTCAAACTCAAAGAGATTTATCAAGAATTAATGACAAAGGAAAAGCTTACGGAATTCAGGATGTTAAATAAAATCGCTTTGACAGCCCCTGTAAAAAAATCAGAAACCTACACACACATTATTATTGACGAGAGCCAGGATTTGACGAAGGCACAGCTGGAGATGGTTAAACTCATCTATAAGCCTAAGCCTTATTCCAGCATTACCTTTATTGCCGATAACGCACAAAGCATTTATA
>JAAYQP010000204.1 GCA_012519195.1 Clostridiales bacterium
ATCATACCTCCTTAAAATAATTTGCCTTTCTATTATAAATATTATGAGCAAATTGAATCGTTCCATTCGTTGCGCAACCTTGATATGTCACCAATCATATCGATTACCTAGGCTTCTTTCTTTGTTCTTCTTGTTCTATATGTAATATAACACATCATTTTAGCACTGTCAAGCGACGAGTGCTAATTTCACAAAATTTTCACATTTTTTTAAAGTAATAAAACTCTATTTAAATGAAGTAATTTATAAGCATATTTAATTTCTTACTTTTTCTAAAGAAAGGCAAAATCACTGATTTCCCCCCACCTTTCTTTTCTTTATTTACAGAAATAATCAATCATGGCATATATTATTAATAATATGCAAAATAGGAGCAATTCACTTGTCTTATAAAAGGACCTATCAACCCAATATAAAACCACATCAATTAGGAGAAGGTAATGGAAGATATCTTAATCCAGATGATATTACGATTGCCCCCGGTTATAAAATTGAAGTTTTTGCTGAAGGACTAAATTCTCCAAGCAGTATTCTTTTTACTGAGGAAGGCGAGTTATTAATTGCTGATTCGGGATATATTACAGGCAATCCTTCCATTTCACGCTTGGTTAATGGTCAATTTGAATTAGTTGCTGATAATTTTAATGTACCTTTAACTGGTATAACCTATCGGGATGGATATATCTACGCATCCCACCGAGGTACAATAACAAGATTAGGTAGAGATGGTAGCCGTAGAAATATTATTAAGGGATTACCGAGTTTAGGAGATTACAGTAATAGCCGGGTTGCTTTTGGTGCAGATAATAAAATGTACTTTGGAGTAGGAACTGCAACAAACTCCGGTGTTGTCGGTACGGATAATCTTTGGGTGAAAAAATATCCCTATTTTCATGATAAGCCCGGATCCTATGTTCTGCTTACTGGGCAAAACTTTGCAACGAATAATATGCTCTTAGAAAATGGATCTGAAATTGTTTATACCGGTGCTTTTTCTGCCTATGGGGAAGCAAATACCCCGAACGAAATCAGAAAGGGCGTATTAAAAGCCTCCGGTGGGATTATGAGAGCCAACTTGGATGGCACAGACCTGGAACTTGTTGCATGGGGATTGCGAAGTATATCCTATGTAAAGTTTGATGCGGCCAATCGATTGTTTGCGTCAAATAATGGTTATGATATCAGAGGAAGCAGACCTATTGCAAATGCACCGGATGAATTTCAATTAATCGTAAAAGGTAACTGGTATGGCTGGCCGGATTATGCAGGAGGGGAACCAGTTACTTTAGATCGCTTCCAACCTCTGGATGGACCACCGGTAGAATTCTTATTCTTAAATCATCCAAAAGTTCCTCCCAAACCCTTCGTTTTATTTCCTCCAGAATCTACAATTATTGGTTTTGAATTTAATTATAACACTAGCTTTGGAAATTACGGGGATGCCTATATTGCTGAATTTGGAAGTGTAATGCCAAGAACCTATCGAGAAGCAGTTCGGCAATTTGCTGGGACAGGACATAGGATATCCCAGATTAATATAGCTACCGGAAGTGCTACTACTTTTGCAATTAATAAATCTGGATTTTCTGCAAGTATTACAAGAGAAGGCGGATTAAGTAGACCAGCTGATATTACCTTTGGTCCGGACAGTGCTATGTACGTAGTGGATATGGGATTAAATTATTATGAAGATCCTAACAGTTTCATACCACATACTGGTACCATATGGAAAATCTCAAGACTCTAGTCTCCCTAGATTTGACTTTGTATGATAAAGCTCCATTCTTCCCATACTATAATAAAAGAAATGAAACTAATAACAAACTTTTTTATAATCAATTGGCTAACAGGACGAATGAGACAGCTAATATTGAATTTACAATGAGGTGAACATATGGGAGTTTCTCACAAAGGTGCCATTTCCTTAGGATTACTCTATATTCCAGTGGGACTTTATACCACAACCCGGGATAATGATATTCGATTTAATCAACTATGCAAGGATACAAAGGAACGAGTAAGATACAAGAAATATTGTCCCAGCTGTAATAAAGAAGTTAAATCCAATGATATCATCAAAGGCTATGAGTATGAAAATGGGAAATATGTCATTATGACTGAGGAAGAATTAGAAAAAATCAAGACTAAGAAAGACAAAACCATTCATGTAATTCAGTTTGTCAATCTTACAGAGATTGATCCCCTCTACTATGAACGAAACTATTATGTCATACCAGACACCGGAGCCGAAAAAGCTTTCGAGCTACTTCGCTCTGCAATGTTATCAGAGAATAAGGTAGCTTTGGCTAAAACAGTCATAGGTACAAAGCAAAACTTAATCGTATTGTATCCAAGGGAAGAAGGAATCATCGCAAAAACCCTCTTCTATCATGATGAAATTGTACCGATACCAAAACAGATTCCTCGGGTAGAATTGCAGGATGTGGAAGTTACTATGGCAAAGACCCTGATTAATACAATGACTGGTCCTTTCGAGCCAGCTGCTTATAAAGATGACTATCAGGAAAGATTGCGGGATGCAATACTTCAGAAAATTCACGGTCAAGATATTGTTGCAGTGGATACTTCGACACCGAATAATGTCATAGATTTAATGGAGGCGCTACAGCGATCTCTTGCCATGTCTCAAGATAATAAGAAAAGTGGTACTGCATAATGGATTTATTTGAGGAAAAGAATATAAAACCAATGTTAATTTCGGAAATGACCGAACCATTCAATGATCCAGATTGGATCTACGAACTTAAATTAGATGGTATAAGATGCATCGCTTACCTAGATCAGAATACGGAACTTCGCAACAAACGTAACGATCGGCTACTTCCCAAAGTCCCGGAACTGACTAAGTTACATCAGCATGTGAAAGAGCGCTGCATATTGGATGGGGAATTAGTTATTCTTAAAAATGGTGTTCCAGATTTCTTTGAGCTTCAACGTCGGGCTCTGACTAGCAACCTATTTAAGATACAGCTCTCCTCTGAACAATATCCTGCATCCTATGTTGCTTACGATATCCTTTATCACAAGGATACCCAGCTAACCGATCTTCCTTTACTGGAAAGAAAGAAAATACTAGAAGATACCATAGTGGAATATCCTCAATTAACAATTAGCAGGTACATTCACGAGAAAGGAATCGAGCTTTTTGCAGCCGCGAAAGAGCAAAAGCTGGAGGGCGTTATAGCTAAGAAAAAGGATAGCAAATATTACTTTGATAAAAGGACAAAGGATTGGATAAAATTTAAATTCCTAGCAGATAAGGATTTTGTTGTTTGTGGTTATATCATAAAGGAAAAAGGTATTACAAGCGTTATCCTGGGTCAGTACCAAGGGGATACTCTAATTTACAAAGGCCATGTTACTTTTGGTGTAAAGTATGGGGATCTTAAGAAGTTAGATCCCATACCCCATTCCCCTTTTGGCTATATTCCTCCTGGAAATGAGTATGCCATATGGCTTAAACCGGAATTAGTCTGCGTCGTTCAATATATGCCGAATGAAAAAGGAACTTTAAGACAGCCGGTATTTAAAGGCTTTCGATATGACAAAGCCCCTCAGGATTGTCAGATTGATGCATCCTTATAAAGGAAAACATTAATATTGATACCTTATAAAGTATACAAGATAATCACATAGTTGCGCGAGCAACTGTATGATTATCTTGTATCATGTAGAATATTTATACGAAAAAGAGGATATTTACCTAATTACACATTCTTACATAGTCCTCTTCCTATCTAAAATAGGATACCCCGGATTCAAAGATATATTGATTCTGATTACCCATAATATTAATAGCAACCGAATCTCCTTTTCTCTCCGAGTGTGCCATCTTACCAAGAATACGGCCATCCGGGCTGGTAATTCCCTCAATTGCATAGTAAGATCCATTAGGATTAAATGCTTCATCCATGGTAGGGTTCCCATCTAGATCCACATACTGAGTCGCCACCTGGCCATTCTCAAATAATTTCTTGATCCACTTATCACTTGCCACGAATCGTCCTTCACCATGGGAGGCTGGTATGGTATATACCCCACCTAGATCTGCCATTCTAAGCCAAGGAGATTTATTAGATACAACCTTTGTATAAACAGATTTTGAAATGTGTCGTCCAATCTTGTTGGTTGCAAGAGTCGGTGAATCCTCTTTTAGTGCGGTAATCTCTCCATAGGGAACCAACCCTAACTTAATTAAAGCCTGAAAACCATTACAGATACCTAGGATAAGACCGTCCCGTTTCTTTATTAAATCATTGATTGCATCCTTGATCCGAATATTTCGAAAGGCTGTAGCAATAAACTTACCGGATCCGTCTGGTTCATCCCCTGCAGAAAAGCCGCCGGGTAGCATCAGAATCTGTGCTTGCTTGATTGCTTTTTCAAATGCTTCTACCGATTCTAAAATATGATCCTCGGTCATATTTTTAAATACGATGGTTTCCACCTTGGCTCCAGCATTCTCAAAAGCTCTCATAGAATCATACTCGCAATTTGTTCCGGGGAATACCGGAATAAACACTCTCGGCTTTGCTACCTTTTCCTTAGCGATATATATCTTCTTCGCATTATATAGTTTACTAGATAAGGCTTTTTGCTGTAGATCATTATAGTCACCCTCTGCCACGGTATCGGAAGTGACGGTTGGATATACCTTTTCTAAGGTGTTCGACCAGGCTTCTAAGGCCTCATCAATCGCTATCTCCACTTCATTATAGCATAAAAATTCTTTCTGCGCAATCCTTCCAACTACTTCATGTTCTAAGAGAAGTTCTTTTACGTCTTCTTCCTTCATTTCAACAAGGAGGGAGCCATAGTCCGGGAGGAATAGTTCATCCTCTGGGATCGTATTGCTAATTTCTACACCCAATTTATTACCAAATGCCATCTTACTAATTGCTTCTACTAATCCACCAAAGCCAATTGCAAAGGCAGATACTATCTTTCCTTGCTCCACTAATTGATGAATGCCTGTATACATCGACATAGCTTGCTCATAATCTGGTAGATCATAGGAATCCTTACGAATTCGAAATCTGACTAAAAGATTATCTGGTTTCTTAAGCTCGGTTGAAATGATATGTTTACTCTTGGCAATATTAACGGCAAAAGAAACTAGGGTCGGCGGAACATCAATATCATTGAAGCTACCAGACATGCTATCCTTTCCACCGATTGAGGGAAGTCCAAGTTTCATCTGTGCATCATATGCACCAAGTAGCGATGCCAAGGGCTCTCCCCAACGCATCGGATCCTTACCTAGCTTACGAAAGAACTCCTGGAAGGTAAATCTTATCCCCTTAGGATTACCACCTGCTGCTACAATTTTTGCAACGGAGGAAATAATAGCATAAGCAGAACCATGGAATGGGGACCAAGTCGATAGGTAGGGATCAAATCCATAGCTCATCATCGTTACTGTATCACATTTTCCCTGTAGTACTGGTAATTTTGCTGTCATGGTCTGGATCGGGGAAAGCTGATACTTGCCACCATAGGGCATTGTTACTGTTGCTGCACCGATTGAGCTGTCAAACATCTCAACTAAGCCCTTTTTCGAACATACATTAAGGTTGCTTAGTGCTTTTAACCATTTATTCTTAAGGTCAGAATTATCTGATGAGAGATTTAAGGCCCCGGTTTTAAAATAATTATCCTCTGGGGAAGGTACTTGAACAAAGGCAGAGGCCTCCTGATGGGCACCATTGGTATCAAGAAAAGCCCTTGCTATATTAACAATCTCCTTTCCTCTCCAGAGCATTACAAGCCTTGGAGTTACTGTAACCTCAGCTACTACCACTGCTTCAAGGTTTTCTTCCTCAGCAAAGGCAAGCATCTTTTCTACATTCCTTGAATCTACTACAATCGCCATCCGTTCCTGGGATTCGGATATTGCAAGTTCCGTTCCGTCCAAACCGGTATATTTTTTCGGAACCTTATCTAAGTTGATCCGAAGTCCATCCGCCAATTCTCCAATCGCTACGGATACACCACCGGCTCCAAAATCATTACATTTCTTTATTAATTTGCTAACCTCTTCCCTGCGGAATAACCTCTGAAGCTTACGTTCTGTAGGAGGATTTCCTTTCTGAACTTCAGCACCACAAGTCATGATAGATTCCGTGGTATGACTCTTGGAAGAGCCGGTTGCACCACCACAACCATCCCTGCCAGTTCTACCTCCCATTAGGATGATTAGATCGCCGGGATCGGAGCTTTCACGAATGACATTTCTTCTGGGGGCAGCTCCCATAACTGCGCCGATTTCCATCCTCTTAGCAATATAGCCAGGATGATATATTTCGTCGACTAAACCTGTTGCAAGACCAATTTGGTTACCATAGGAACTGTAGCCTGCAGCTGCTCCGGTACAGATTTTTCTCTGTGGAAGTTTCCCTTCCAGAGTTTCTTTAATAGGAACGGTTGGATCTGCAGCACCGGTCACTCTCATAGCCTGATATACATAACCCCTACCAGATAGAGGATCACGGATTGCACCTCCTAAACAGGTAGCGGCACCACCAAATGGTTCAATCTCCGTTGGATGGTTATGGGTTTCATTTTTGAAGAAAATCAACCATTCTTCTTTCTTTCCATCAATTTCAACTGGTACAATTATAGAACAGGCATTGATTTCATCAGAAACTTCCATATCCTCTAGTTTCCCATCTGCTCTAAGCTTTTTCATTGCCAGCAAAGCAAGATCCATTAAGGAAATGTATTTGCCGTCCTTCCCTTGATAAAGTTTCTCTCTCTCATGAAGATAGTTCCGGTAGGCAGCCTTAATCGGTTCTGTATAGTACCCTTCCGCAAACTGGATCTCCTTAAGTTCAGTTAAAAATGTGGTATGGCGGCAATGGTCGGACCAATAGGTATCTAGTACCCGGATCTCTGTCATCGTAGGATCCCGATCTTCTTCCGCTTTAAAATAATTTTGTATATGCTTAAAATCTTCTATTGTCATGGCAAGATTTAGGGATCTATAAAGTTCTAATAGCTCATCTTCCCCTAAATTGATGAAGCCTGTTATGACCTCTACATCCTCAGGCTCCTCAAAATGATCCATTAATGTTTTTGGTTTAGCTTCCTCTGCTTCTCGGGAATCAACGGGATTAATACAGTATTCCTTAATCGACTCGAATTCTTTCTCGCTAATATCCCCGGATAAGACATAGGTTACAGCAGTGTGAATCATTGGGTCTTCCTTTTCATTCAACAACTTTACACATTGTATTGCGGAATCCGCTCTCTGATCAAACTGCCCAGGCAAATATTCAACAGAAAAAATCTTGTCATCCTTGTTTGCATCAAATTGTTCTTCCCAAAGGATATCCAATGGGGGTTCATAGAATACTGTTCCAAGAGATTTTTTATAGGTTTCCTCACTCACATTTTCTATATCATAACGACTCAGAATACGTACAGAATCTAGGTTTTTAATTCCCAGATAATTACGTATTTCTATCTTTAGTTCTTTCGCCTTTACTGCGTAGGGAGTTTTCTTTTCTACATAAATTCTTTTTACCTTGTTCATCCTGTTACTCCTTTTTCTAGGATCAAAACACTCTGGTTCATCAATTACTTGCATTATATCATAGGTTATTTTATAATTAAAATTAATATATATTAAAGCTTTTATTAGGTTCGCTAATAATTATAATTTTTACTGATTTTTTGTGCAAAATTTAATATTAAGAACCTTTAACTAATGGGAGGTTTTTATGGATATCAATTATGAACTTTATAAAGTGTTTTACCATGTTGCAAAAAGTCTTAGCTTCTCCGATGCGGCTAATGAACTTTTTATTTCTCAATCTGCAGTTAGTCAGTCAATAAAAACCCTGGAGAAACGTCTAAATCAAACTTTGTTTATCCGCAGTACGAAACGGGTGGCACTAACGAAGGAAGGAGAATTACTCCTGAAGCATGTGGAACCAGCTATTAACTTAATCGTTCGCGGGGAAAATCAACTGTGTGCTGATCCCAAGAGCGGGATGCAGTTAAGGATTGGAGCTAGCGATACCATCTGTCGGTATTATCTGGTACCATATCTTAATAAATTCCATAAACAATACCCGAACATTCATATTAAGGTTACAAATGCTACCTCTCTTCAATGTGCAACACTATTAGAACGCAATGAAGTTGATGTAATTGTTACAAACTCTCCGAATCCTGCATTGAATAATACAATGGAAATTCTACCTGTGAAAGAATTTAAAGATATCTTTATCGCGAATCCAGAAGCATTTCCCTTGACGGATCGATCCATTACCTTAAAAGAATTACAACAATATCCTATTCTTATGCTGGACAAGCGTTCAACAACTAGTATGTTTTTACACAACTTATTTTTGGAGAATTCCATGGATCTTGTTCCTTCCGTTGAGTTAAGTAGTAACGATCTACTGATTGATCTGGCCAAAATTGGTCTTGGAATTGCTTTCATTCCAGACTTCTGCGTTAAGGAACTAACGGATTTATCCGTAATTCAAATCGATCAGGAAATTCCTTCCCGTCTTTTGGTAGCTTCCTATCATAAGGATATCCCACTTTCAGATGCGGGTAAGTATTTTATTGAAAGTATGACCAATTCTATGGAAAATTAATCTTACACAGAACAACCGGGCTTATCCTATATGGATTTGCCCGGCTTTCTATAATGTCTATGTTTATTCCTAACTAAATTCCTTCATTCTACCATGAATAATTTTATTATAATTTAATACATGCCTTTCATAATCCACATTCATGAAATGAGAAGTAAGAAGGAAGTCAGCGGTTGCTCGATTCGTTGCCAAAGGAATATCATAAACAGCACATATTCTTAGCAAAGCCTTCACGTCTGGATCATGGGGTTGAGATGCCAAAGGATCCCAGAAGAAGATAACAAAGTCGATATTTCCTTCAACAATTCTTGCACCAATCTGCTGATCACCACCCAAGGGGCCACTGTTGTAAGCTTTTACCGGTAGCCCAACCTTATCTACAATCAATCGAGCGGTAGTTCCTGTTCCACTCAGAAAGTGTCCTTTCAGTACATCCTTATTCCTCTCCACCCATTCAATTAATGCATGCTTTTTTGTATCATGGGCAATTAAGGCAATACGCTTTTGTTTTTCTATCTTAAAGCCAATATACTCATCCTGTATCATCATTCGCATCCTTTCTATTTAACAACTTTATATTACAGCTATCATATCGAATCATTATACCTTATGCAAGTATTTCCATCAAGTTTTTCTAAGAAAGAGTTTCGCTGGCGAAACTCTATAAAAAAGCGTGCAGTACTTTCGCTACCACACGCTTTTTAAAATTTTATACTTAATTACTTACGTAACTGCTCTAATCTTTCCTCGACCTGCTTCATCATATCGGTATACTTGGCAAGCTTTTCCTTTTCCTCTGCAATCTTACTCTCCGGTGCTTTTTTTACAAAGTTTTCATTTGCTAGCATACCATTCACTCGTTTTAATTCACCTTCTAGCCGTTTCTTTTCCTTGGTTAGGCGCTCAATTTCCTTGTCAATGTCAACCAAATCAGAGAAAGGAATATAGATCACTGCCCCCGGAATTACCGCTGATACTGCATCCCCTGGTATGCCGGCTTTATCCTCCTGAACGAGTACTTCACTGGCATATCCAAGGGTTGCAAAGAATACCATACTATCGTTAAAGATGGTTCTTACCTTATCGCTATCGGATACCACCACAACTTTTGCTTTTCTGCTTGGTGGCACATTCATCTCAGAGCGGACATTACGGATTCCCTTTACGGCTGCCTTGATCAACTCTACCGCTTCTTCTTCCTTAGTATATTCATATTCTTGCATGTGAAGTGGCCATTGTGATATCATGATAGACTCTGTTTCCTGAATACCAGACATCTCTTGCAGAGTACAGAAGATCTCTTCCGTAATAAAAGGCATATATGGATGGAGAAGTTTCAAGGATGCGATTAATACCTTTCTAAGGGTCCAGAGTGCTGCTGCCTTGGTCTCATCCGTGTCACTATATAATCTGGGTTTTACCATTTCGATATACCAATCACAGAACTCTTCCCAGATGAAATCATAGATCTTTTGAACTGCGATACCAAGTTCAAAGCTCTCCATATTCTCAGTCGCTTCTTTGACAAGTGTATTTGCCTTGGATAGGATCCATTTATCCGCTATGGTAAGAAGATTCTCGTCGATCTTTTCGCCTAGCTCTGCCTTCTCCAGATTCATCATAATGAAGCGAGAAGCATTCCAAACTTTATTAGCAAAGTTTCTGCTGGACTCAACTCTCTCCCAATAGAAACGCATATCATTACCAGGAGCATTTCCAGTGATCAGGGTAAGTCTAAGAGCATCTGCACCATACTTATCAATCACTTCTAATGGGTCAATACCATTCCCCAGGGATTTACTCATCTTACGTCCTTGGGAGTCCCTTACTAGACCATGGATTAATACTTTATGAAATGGCTTTTCTCCCATATGGGCGTATCCAGAGAATACCATACGAATTACCCAGAAGAAGATAATATCATAACCTGTAACCAATACATCGGTAGGATAGAAATAATCCAGATCTTCGGTCTTTTCCGGCCAGCCAAGGGTTGAGAATGGCCAAAGTGCCGAACTAAACCAAGTATCTAGGGTATCCTCGTCCTGTCTTAAATGAGTGCTGCCACATTTGCTACAATTCTCCGGAGTTTCCTTGGATACGATGATTTCTCCACAGTCATCACAATAATAAGCAGGGATTCTATGTCCCCACCAGAGCTGTCTGGAAATACACCAATCCCGGATATTATCCGTCCAATTGAAGTAAATCTTATCAAACCGTTCCGGTACAAATTGAATATCACCTGTTTTAACAGCTTCAATGGCTGGCTTAATCAGTTCATCCATCCGCACAAACCATTGTTGTTTAATTAATGGTTCCACTGTTGCCTTACATCTATCATGGGTACCTACATTATGGGAATGGTCCTCGATCTTCACCAGAAGTCCCAACTCACTGAGATCTTCTACAATTTGCTTTCTGGCTTCATAACGATCCATACCAGCATATTTACCACCTAGCTCATTGATGGTTGCATCATCATTCATGACATTGATCTCAGGTAGATTATGCCTCTTACCAACTTCAAAGTCATTCGGGTCATGGGCAGGGGTAATCTTAACAACACCGGTACCAAATTCTTTATCAACATAGGAATCTGCAACAATTGGAATTTCCCTGTTTACTAGCGGAAGCATTACCTTCTTACCAATCAGATGCTGATATCTTTCATCCTCTGGATGAACCGCCACTGCCGTGTCACCAAGCATGGTTTCTGGCCTTGTAGTAGCAATCTCAACAAATTCATCACTATCAATGATTGGATACTTAATATGCCAAAAATGTCCTGCCTTCTCCTCATGCTCAACTTCTGCATCTGAAATTGAAGTTTGGCATACTGGACACCAGTTAATAATTCTAGAGCCTTTATAGATATAGCCCTCATTATAGAGCCTAATAAATACCTCATTTACTGCTTCAGAGCAGCCTTCATCCATAGTAAAACGCTCTCGATCCCAATCACAGGAGGAACCCAACTTCTTTAATTGGGAAATAATACGTCCACCGTATTCTTCCTTCCACTTCCAAGCCCTCTTTAGGAAGCCTTCCCTACCAAGTTCCTCTTTATCGATGCCCTCCTTCTTCATCTGCTCTATAATCTTAACCTCTGTAGCTATGCTGGCATGATCGGTTCCCGGTTGCCATAGTGCATTATATCCCTGCATTCTTTTAAAACGGATTAGAATATCCTGCATGGTATTATCTAAGGCATGACCCATATGAAGCTGCCCTGTAATATTTGGAGGAGGTATCACAATGGTAAATGGTTTTTTACTTCTATCAACTTCAGCATGGAAATATTTTTTCTCCTCCCATTTTTGATAAAGTCTGTCTTCAATATCCTTTGGATCATAGGTTTTGGCTAGTTCTTTTTTCATGAGTTGCTTCCTTTCTAATATTATTTCGATTTTTAATTAAAGTGGTAGTAAAGGTCAATTAAAATAAAATTAGAGTTTCGCTTGCGAAACTCTCGCGCCGAGCGCGTTCTGCCGTAGGCAGATAACTTCAGAAGAATATATGTTACATATATTCTTTGCGCGATGAGTGCGCATCCTTGCGGAGCATTTTTTATTGAATAGGGCGCACTTTCCTATTC
>JAAYQP010000205.1 GCA_012519195.1 Clostridiales bacterium
ATGTATTCCTTAGGAATAGCACCACCAGTAATTTGGTTAACAAACTCGTAGGTCTTTTCTGCATTGGCATCCATAGGCTCAAAGCGAACTTTACAGTGACCGTATTGTCCACGTCCACCAGACTGCTTAGCATACTTAGAATCAACTTCAACTGTCTTAGTAAAGGTCTCTTTGTATGCAACCTGAGGAGCACCAACGTTAGCCTCTACCTTAAATTCACGAAGAAGACGATCTACGATAATCTCAAGGTGTAACTCACCCATACCTGCGATGATGGTCTGTCCAGTCTCTTCATTGGTATAAGCACGGAAGGTAGGATCCTCTTCTGCAAGTTTTGCAAGAGCTTCACCCATCTTATCTTGACCAGCTTTGGTCTTAGGTTCAATGGATACCTCAATAACTGGCTCAGGGAATTCCATGGAATCAAGGATAACTGGATGCTGATCATCACAGATGGTATCACCTGTAGTTGTGAATTTCAAACCAACGGCAGCTGCAATATCACCAGCATAAACCCTATCTAATTCCTGTCTCTTGTTCGCATGCATCTGTAGGATACGACCAACACGTTCCTTCTTATTCTTTGTTGAATTTAGAATGTAGGAACCAGAATTCATAGATCCGGAATATACACGGATGAATGCTAATTTACCTACGAACGGATCAGCCATAATCTTAAATGCTAAGGCAGCGAATGGCTCATCATCAGATGATTTCTTCGTGATTTCATTACCTTCCATATCGGTACCTTTGATATCTGGTACATCGGTAGGAGCTGGCATATACTCAATAATTGCATCAAGAAGCTTTTGAACACCCTTATTCTTATATGCAGAACCACATAAAACTGGGATAATCTCGCCACTGATGGTAGCTTTTCTTAATGCAGCTTTTAACTCAGCCTCGGAAGGTTCTTCACCCTCTAAGAATTTATCAATTAAATCGTCATCTGTTTCACAGATAGATTCAATCAATTTAGATCTGTATTCTTCTACAAGATCCTTCATGTCTTCT
The DNA here is from genome assembly GCA_012519195.1 of Clostridiales bacterium. Taxonomy (GTDB): domain Bacteria; phylum Bacillota; class Clostridia; order Lachnospirales; family Lachnospiraceae; genus Mobilitalea. Next base: position 1,015 of record JAAYQP010000205.1, read on the forward strand.
GGAACTTCTTTAATCTCAATGTCGGTACCCATATCATTAAGATAGTAGTAAGCCTTCATTTCGAATAAATCAACAAGTCCCACAAAGGTATCTTCTTTACCGATTGGTAATGTTAAAGCAACTGGATTTTTACCTAATCGATTTTTAATCATATTTATAACATTGAAAAAGTCTGCACCAGAGATGTCCATCTTATTAACGAATGCCATTCTTGGTACATGATATTTGTCAGCCTGACGCCATACGGTCTCGGATTGTGGCTCTACACCGCCCTTTGCACAGAATACACCAACCGCACCGTCCAGTACACGTAAGGAACGCTCAACCTCAACGGTAAAGTCCACGTGTCCTGGCGTATCAATAATATTGATACGATGCTCTAATGCACCTGGCATTTTCTTGTGTTCAAGCTCTTGAGTCCAATGGCATGTTGTAGCCGCTGATGTAATGGTAATACCTCTCTCCTGTTCCTGCTCCATCCAGTCCATGGTAGCAGTTCCTTCGTGAGTATTACCAACTTTGTAGTTAACACCGGTATAAAATAGGATACGTTCTGTAAGTGTTGTCTTACCCGCATCGATATGAGCCATTATGCCGATATTTCTAGTCCTCTCTAACGGATATTCTCTTCCTGCCAAGGATAATTCCTCCTTAATTCTTGACAAATGAATTAAAATCTTGATTCATTTGAATTAAACAAAGAATGATGTAAAATCAATTCTCTTTAAACTTCGTTTCATGATAAGATATCATGCTAATATAGTAATCTTACCATCTATAATGTGCAAACGCCTTGTTAGATTCTGCCATCTTATGCATATCTTCTTTTCTCTTAACAGATGCACCAGTATTGTTAGCTGCATCCATGATTTCATTTGCAAGTCTTTCCTGCATGGTCTTTTCTCCTCTTTTACGGGAGAACATTGTCAACCAACGCAGTGCAAGCGTTTGTCTTCTTTCTGGTCTAACTTCGATTGGCACTTGGTAAGTTGCACCACCGATACGTCTAGCTTTTACTTCTAGCACTGGCATGATATTGTTCATAGCCTCTTCAAAAACTTCTACAGCATCTCTGCCAGTTTTTTCTGCTACTCTTTCAAAAGCTCCGTATACGATTTTCTGGGCAATACCTTTTTTGCCGTCTAACA
>JAAYQP010000026.1 GCA_012519195.1 Clostridiales bacterium
CTATTATATAGTATTATATCAAAAACGTTCTGTCAATACATAATTTTAAAAACTATGGCAGAAAATATTAAAGAAAATAGAACAAAGAAAGCGTAAAATGAAAAAATCTAACGAATGAAATATATCAATGGAGGGAATTTTCTATGGAACATATGATTAGAACCGACCTTGCATTAGAAGCGAGAGAAAGCTTCCCTGAGGATGACATTGAGATCAGGGGAGTCGAATTAATTGAGGAATATGATGAAGAGAATCGAATACGGGTCTCCACGGTTATTATAAAGGACGAACGGGGAGCAAAAGCAATGCAAAAACCCATAGGTACCTATATAACGATAGAAGCGCCGGAATTAAGTGAAGCAGATGAGGATTATCATCAACCGGTAGCCGATGTGATCGCTAAGAATTTGATAAAGCTGGCTGGAGATTTAAAAAAGGATGAGGTCTTAATTGTTGGACTTGGTAATCGAGAGGTTACTCCAGATGCATTGGGTCCCCAGGTAGTGGATAATTTATTTATAACCCGTCATTTAATAAGAGAATATGGAAATGAATTTAGGATTAGAAACAAACTTGGTAATGTTAGTGCAATTTCACCTGGAGTTATGGCACAGACAGGTATGGAGACTTCGGAAATAATAAAAGGAATTGTAGAGGAAACCCATCCTAAATTAATCATTGTTATTGATGCTTTAGCCTCCAGAAGCATCAACCGTTTGAATACGACCGTTCAACTAACCGACACTGGAATTAGTCCTGGATCTGGTGTTGGGAATAATCGCAAGGCTTTGAATGAGGAAAGCCCTGGTACGAAAGTAATTGCCTTGGGAGTACCTACGGTAGTAGATGCAGTAACTATAGTAGCAGATACTTTGTCACAATATATGGAGAAGACCGGCTTTAGTGAAAATGAAATCAATCAGTTCATATCTGAAATTCGTAATCAGCATATGCATAATATGTTTGTAACCCCTAAGAATATTGATGAAGCAGTGAAAAGAATTAGCTATACCGTTTCCGAAGCATTAAATTCCTGCTTTGCCCAAACGGTTTAAGAGTGTACAGGGTAATAAAAACAAGCTTTCTGAATATAATGAATCAGGCTATGTGGTTTAGCTCTAATTATATTTGGAGGCATAGATGAAAAAAAGACATTATTGGTTTCAGCATAAGATGAAAGTTGTTCTATGGTCTGTCATACTATTGGTATCCTTCTATCTTTTGTTTCGCTTCGCTTCAATATCCTTTTCGGAAGGTTTTGGCCAAGCTGAGGGAGGTATCAAGGGTACCATAGTAACAAATATAGGTATACGGATTATGAAAAACGGCTCCGGGCTTATTTCTTATTCTAGTAAGGAAAAGCAGATCTATCATTTTCCGATCAATCTAGTTTCTGATAAATTTGTACTATCTCAATTTACAAGAGATCAAAAGGTGAAAAAAGTCCTGGCTCAGGGGATATCAAACTCCTTACCGCAGGAAGTTTCTGATCCTACACAGGAGGATCAAGCAAAGGAAGAGGATAGTAAGGAGGATAAAAAGAATACCATAGGTTTTCATAATGTGGCAAATGGGATACTGACGAAAGAATATATTCTGACGAATGGTGCCTTAAAAAAGGAAAATGAAGGTGAAGGTGAATTGGGGGAACTTCCAATTAATTTCCTAGATGGTCATGTAAATGCAAAGGAAGAGTACGATCAGATGAATGAGAATGCCTTAGAGACATTTGTTACAAATGATGGTACCAGATTTACCTTAAATCAATTAAAGGATTTAAACTTTCTTGTTCGAAATTTTTATATAGTTGATCCCTCTACAAGGGTAACGGAACCCTTATTTGATGCAGAAGCTTTTCTAAGTAAAGATATGACCTTGAAGCAGTCCAATGAGGAACCGCAGATCTTGATTTATCATACCCATTCCCAGGAAGCCTATATTGATAGTCGTCCGAATAAGGAGGAAGACACTATCGTAGGGGTTGGAAGCTATTTAGCCCAAATCCTGGAAGAGGAGTATGGGTATCATGTTATACATGATAAAACAGCCTATGATAAAGTAAATGGAGTTGAGGATCGCAATCTAGCATACAATTATGCCAGACCGGCTTTAGAAAAAATGCTGGAAAAATATCCTTCCATCGAAGTAATCATAGATTTACATAGGGATTCTGGTAATCCAAGAACCACTATTATTAATGGAAAAGAAACTGCTCAAATCATGCTATTCAATGGGCTTTGTAGAGATCAGAATGGTCCCTTACCAGATCATGATAATCCATATATCCAAGATAATTTATCCTTTAGCTTTCAACTTCAACTAAAATCCTTAGAGCTTCATCCAGGCCTATTTAAAAAGAATTATCTAAAATACTTACGTTATAATTTACACCTTCGCCCGAAATCAATTTTAGTAGAGTTAGGTACTGTTGAAAATACGGTAGAGTCCGCTAAAAATGCTATGGAACCATTTGCTGAAGTCTTAGATGCTGTTTTACAAGGAAAGTAACAGGACTTGAATAAAGAGAAGAAATAGTTAAAAATAAAACAGATGAGAGATTTCGACAAATGTTCCCGATCGGAGACGCTTTCGCTTAATTGCATTACGTAGCAGTACATAAGGCTCTAAAATACAGAGCCTAAGTACTGACGAATGCAAATACTCCGCTCGGAAATCATTTGTCGAAATTTTTTTTAGAATTTGATTGCAAATTGATTACTAGTATAGGTGCTATTTGATTAAGCTTAAGTCGAGAAGATATCCTTGCAGTATGTTTTTGTGATTTCAATTTACATATTCTTGTATCAAATCAGAGGTTGTGTTATAATCTATTATCGAATTAGTATGGAAATATACGAGAAATACTGGTTAGAAAATAGAAAGATGAAAAGTTTAAACGCAGGAGGAATACGATGGCTATAGATCAAAGTAAAGTAAGGAATTTCTGTATCATTGCCCATGTAGACCATGGTAAGTCAACCCTGGCGGATCGTATCATCGAGATGACAGGGCTTCTCACGAACCGTGAAATGCAGGAGCAGGTACTGGATAATATGGATTTAGAGAGAGAAAGAGGAATTACAATTAAAGCTCAAACGGTTCGAACCGTATATAAAGCTAAGAATGGTGAAGAATACATTTTCAACCTAATCGATACACCTGGTCATGTGGATTTTAATTATGAGGTTTCCAGAAGCTTAGCAGCCTGTGAAGGGGCGATCCTGGTTGTGGATGCGGCTCAGGGGATCGAAGCGCAAACCTTAGCCAATGTATATTTGGCCTTGGATCATAATCTTGAGATTATGCCGGTAATCAATAAAATCGACTTACCCAGTGCTGATCCTGAGAGGGTGAAGGCTGAAATTGAAGATGTTATCGGCTTGGAAGCGCAGGATGCACCTCTTATTTCAGCCAAGCAAGGACTCAATGTGGAAGAGGTATTGGAGCAAATCGTTGAGAAAATTCCAGCACCAGAGGGAGATCCAAATGCACCTTTACAAGCTTTAATCTTTGATTCAAAATATGATCCCTATAAAGGGGTTATTATCTTCTGTAGGATTAAGGAAGGAACCGTAAGAAAGGGAACTCAGATACGAATGATGGCTACTGGAGCTACTGCGGAAGTGGTAGAGTTAGGTACCTTTGGACCTGGGCAATTTCTTCCTTGTGATGAATTATCCGCGGGAATGGTTGGATACCTAACTGCAAGTTTGAAGAATGTGAAAGATACTCAAGTAGGAGATACGGTGACGGATCATGAGCGCCCATGCGCTAAGCCGTTGCCGGGATATAAAAAAGCACAACCTATGGTTTACTGTGGTGTATATCCGGTCGATGGTGCGAAATATCCGGATCTTAGAGATGCCTTAGAGAAGCTACAGCTGAATGATGCTGCATTACAATTTGAACCAGAGACTTCTGTGGCTTTAGGCTTTGGTTTCCGTTGCGGTTTCTTAGGTCTTCTACACTTAGAGATTATTCAGGAACGATTGGAAAGAGAATATAAACTCGACATTATTACCACTGCGCCCAGTGTTATCTATAAAGTATATAAAACAGATGGACAAGTACTTGATATCACCAATCCAACTAATATGCCGGATCCATCTCAGATCGACTATATGGAGGAACCTTTTGTTTCTGCAGAGATTATGGTAACTACGGAATTTGTTGGCGCGATTATGAGCCTCTGTCAGGAAAGACGAGGAATCTATCATGGTATGGAATATATGGAGACAACAAGAGCCCTCCTAAAATATGATCTTCCTTTAAATGAAATCATCTATGATTTCTTTGATGCCTTAAAGTCAAGATCTAGAGGGTATGCATCTTTTGATTACGAATTTAAAGGATATGTTCAAGCAGAATTGGTAAAACTAGATATACTAATAAATCGAGAAGAAGTGGATGCATTGACCTTTATTGTTCATGCGGATGGTGCTTATGAGCGTGGTAGAAAAATGTGTGAGAAGTTGAAGGAAGAGATTCCAAGGCATCTATTTGAGATACCAATTCAGGCCGCAATAGGAAGTAAGATTATTGCAAGGGAAACCGTAAAAGCGGTAAGAAAGGATGTCCTTGCAAAATGCTATGGAGGAGATATCTCAAGAAAGAGGAAGCTCCTTGAAAAGCAAAAGGAAGGAAAAAAGAGAATGAGGCAAATTGGTAATGTAGAAGTTCCTCAAAAAGCATTTATGAGTGTATTAAAGCTGGATGAAGAATAATTATAGTTCCTTATTAGGCCTTAGAAAGGAACTTCTTTCCTTTCGGGAAAGGAGACTCGTTATGGATCAGGATTACCCAACAATCGATAGAGCAAGCAAGGATCATGAAAAGCGTAGGCTGGGATTATATATCCACATTCCTTTCTGTATTAGAAAGTGTGATTATTGTGATTTTTTATCCGCTCCGGCAACGGATACGATGAAAAAGAGGTATGTAGAAGCTCTCCTTACCGAAATTAAAAGTTATCATGGGAAGATGGAGGATTACTTGGTTTCTACTATTTTCTTTGGAGGTGGAACTCCTTCAGCGATCGATGCTTATTATATTGAAGAAATTATAAATGCAATCCATGATAGCTTTCCTATGGATCATCAAGAGTTGGAGATTTCGATCGAAGTAAATCCTGGAAGCATTTCCAAAGAAAAATTTCAGACCTATAAAAGGGCCGGTATTAATCGGTTGAGTTTTGGGCTACAGTCTACGGATAACAAGGAATTGAAAATTCTTGGTAGAATTCATACCTATGAAGATTTTTTAGGCAATTTCAAACTAGCCAGAGAAGTAGGGTTTGATAATATTAATGTGGACCTGATGTCCGCCTTGCCCAAACAGACTCTTAAGTCCTGGGAAGATACTTTAAATAAAGTAGCAGAACTTGAACCAGAACATATCTCTGCTTATAGTTTAATTATTGAGGAAGGTACTCCTTTCTACCATCTCTATCGAGAGGGAGGATCCTATCGAAGGGACCTTCCTGATGAAGAAACGGACCGACGGATTTACCATAGAACCAAGGAGATATTAAAAGAGTATGGTTATTATCGCTATGAGATCTCGAATTATTCCAAACCTGGATATGAGTGCAAGCACAATCTTTCTTATTGGATTGGAAGAGAATATTTGGGATTGGGTCTCGGTTCCTCCTCACTACTTAATGGAACTAGATTCCATAATATACAGGATATCAATAATTATCTGCAGATAACCTTGGAGGGAGCCAGTGGGAGCAAGCTTCTAGGAGCTCTGAGAGAGGACTATAAACAACTGTCGATCGAGGAAAAAATGGAAGAGTTTATGTTTCTAGGTTTAAGAATGACAGATGGAGTCAGCCGTGAGGAATTTAAGAGGCGTTTCCAGGTAAATATTGACCAAATCTATCAGGAGCAGATTAATACATTAATAAATCATAAACTTCTACAAGGTAAAGGCGACCGAATATATTTAACAGATTACGGTCTTGATATAAGTAATCTGGTTTTAGAACAGTTTTTGCTGAATTAAATTTTCTATAACTTTTATGAAATCATAGGGCCTCCTAATTGAAAAGAACCCACGCTTCTATGCGATGGGTTTTTTGTTGATTAGGAAAGTTTACACTATTCGATAAAAAATGCCCTCATGGGAACGAGGTTTAAATAACTTTATTGGAATTATTTTTATAAAATTTCAATATTATCTTGACAAACGAATGGGATAGTGCTATTTTATAAGTGTATTAGCACTCTGCGAAGGTGAGTGCTAACAAGAAATTTTTTTAGGTATTTGAGATGGAGGTGGGTTATGCACGAGCTTGACGATAGGAAATTGAAGATATTAAAAGCGATAATCCAAAATTATCTGGATACAGGGGAACCTGTGGGATCCAGAACCATCTCGAAATATACCGATTTGAATTTAAGCTCAGCTACCATACGTAATGAAATGGCTGATTTGGAGGAATTAGGTTATATCCTTCAGCCCCATACTTCAGCAGGCCGTATCCCTTCGGACAAAGGATATCGTCTATATGTGGATCTCCTGTTGGAAGACAAAGTAAAAGAGGTTAATGATATGAAGGAGATGCTAATCGAAAAGGCCGATAAACTTGAGAATATCCTCCAACAGGTAGCAAAATTATTGGCAGTTAATACAAACTATACAACAATGGTGACCACTCCCCAGTATAAGAAAAAGGTTAAGTTTATTCAGATAACCGAAATTGATGAAGAACATATTCTGGCTGTCCTAGTTTTTGAAGGAAATATTATTAAAAATAAAATCATCCCTAGGTCTGCTTCTTTGAATAAGGAAAGCATGTTAAAGCTAAATATTATATTAAATACATTCTTGCAGGGCCTTGATTTGGAAGCGATTAATCTTCCTGTGATCACACAGATGAGGGAACAAGCAGGAGATTACCAAGCTATTATAAATGATATCCTAGATGCGATCATGCAGGTGGTATCGGAAGAGGATGATTTTAAGATCTATACCTCAGGAGCTACGAATATTCTGAAATATCCGGAACTTAGCGATAGGAATAAGGCTTCTGAGCTTTTATATACCTTAGAGGAAAAGAAGGCCTTGACAGAACTAATTCAGACTCGAATAGAGGATGAAGATAGCCGGGGAATTCAGGTGTATATTGGAAATGAAACACCGGTGGAAAGTATGAAAGATTGTTCTGTAGTTACTGCAACTTATGAAATTGAGGAAGGTGTCTATGGTAAGGTTGGTATCATAGGGCCAAAACGAATGGACTATGAAAAGGTTGTTAGTACACTGCAATCCTTAATGGTGCAGTTGGATGATATATTTAGGAAAACATAGGATTGAGAAAGGTGGTTTACTCGCTTTGGAAGATAAGGATAAGGCAATCGAAATAATAAAAGCTGCCATGGAAAAGGAGAAAGAGATGCAGGATAATTCAAAGGAATCTATGGAGGAAAATATAGATACATTAGATGCAGAGACAGAGAATCAGGTTAAGGACGAGAAAGATCAGCTAGATGCTGAGCTAGCGTCCGATGAAGAAGTTGTTGAGGATGAAACCGATACCTCTGCTTCTGTAGAAGAAGAGGAAGTGGTCAATGAATCACAGGAAACAGCTGAAGTAAAACAAGAAAAGACAGGAAAGCAGTTCTTTAAAAGCAGTAAAGCTAAGGAATTAGCCGCTAAGGATCAAAAGATTGAAGAATTGACCGATCGTGTGATGCGAACGATGGCTGAGTTTGAAAATTTCCGCAAACGCTCAGAAAAAGAGAAAAGTCAGATGTTTGATATCGGTGTAAAAAGTGTTATTGAGAAATTATTACCCATCATTGACAATTTTGAGAGAGGTTTGAGTGCTATTTCTGAGAAAGAAAAGGAAAGTGCATTCGCAAAAGGCATCGAGATGATCTATAAGCAGCTGCTTACAGCATTTGAAGAAATTGGTGTAAAACCAATCGATGCGGTAGGAAAGGAATTTGATCCAAATCTCCATAATGCAGTAATGCATGGTGAGGATGAGACCTTGGGTGCAAATATTGTATCCGATGAATTCCAGAAAGGCTATATCTATCGTGATATCGTAGTACGTCATAGCATGGTAAAGGTAGTAAACTAACAGAGGCTATCATACTGGTAAGGAAATTAGAATAAATACACTTACTTCCTTACGCTGGTTATTTAATATACATTGTAAATATCGATAGTATGTTTAATATTGTAAATTTGAAACTTTTCATTTTTTAGGAGGGAAACTAACATGGGAAAAATAATAGGTATTGACCTTGGTACCACAAATTCATGTGTGGCCGTTATGGAGGGTGGTAAACCGGTAATTATTTCTAACGCCGAAGGAACTAGAACCACACCATCCGTAGTAGCATTTACAAAGACTGGAGAGCGTCTCGTAGGTGAGCCTGCAAAGCGTCAGGCGGTAACAAATGCAGATAAAACTATTTCATCCATAAAAAGACATATGGGTACAGACTTTAGAGTTAAAATTGATGATAAGAAATTCTCACCTCAGGAGATTTCTGCTATGGTTCTTCAGAAGTTGAAGGCTGATGCTGAGAATTATTTGGGTGAGAAGGTTACCGAAGCGGTTATTACGGTACCTGCATATTTTAATGATGCCCAGAGACAGGCAACCAAGGATGCTGGTAAGATTGCAGGCTTAGAAGTTAGGAGAATTATTAACGAGCCTACAGCAGCAGCTTTGGCTTATGGTCTAGATAATGAAAAAGAACAAAAGATTATGGTTTATGACCTTGGTGGTGGAACCTTTGACGTATCCATCATTGAGATTGGCGACGGTGTTATTGAAGTTTTAGCTACCTCCGGTGATAATAGACTGGGTGGCGATGACTTTGATGAGAAAATCGTTCGTTATATGATTAGTGAATTTAAGAAAACAGAAGGTGTAGATTTATCTACTGATAAAATGGCGATGCAGAGATTAAGGGAAGCTGCAGAGAAGGCAAAGAAAGAATTATCCTCTGCTACAACAACCAATATCAACCTTCCTTTCATTACTGCAACAGCAGATGGACCAAAGCATTTTGATATGAATCTAACCAGAGCAAAATTCGATGAACTAACATCCGACTTAGTTGAAAGAACGGCTATCCCTGTTCAGAATGCTTTAAGAGATGCTGGTTTAAATCCATCTGATATCGGTAAAGTACTGTTGGTTGGTGGATCAACCCGTATCCCGGCAGTTCAAGAAAAGGTTAAGCAACTAACCGGACAGGAGCCTTCTAAGTCTCTGAATCCGGATGAATGCGTAGCTCTTGGAGCATCCATTCAAGGTGGTAAGCTAGCAGGTGATGCTGGTGCTGGCGATATCCTTCTACTTGATGTAACACCACTATCACTTTCCATCGAAACCCTTGGTGGTATTGCAACAAAGCTGATCGAAAGGAATACTACAATTCCTACAAGAAAGAGTCAGATCTTCTCTACAGCAGCAGATAACCAGACAGCGGTAGATATCAACGTATTACAAGGTGAAAGACAATTTGCGAAAGATAATAAGAGTCTTGGCCAATTCCGCTTGGATGGTATTCCACCAGCAAGAAGAGGTGTTCCTCAGATCGAAGTAACCTTTGATATCGATGCCAATGGTATCGTTAATGTTTCAGCAAAGGATTTAGGTACAGGTAAGGAACAGCATATTACGATTACTGCAAGCTCCAACTTATCTGAAAGTGAAATTGAAAAAGCAGTTAAAGAAGCTGCCGAATATGAAGCTCAGGATAAGAAACGTAAGGAAGCAGTTGATACAAGAAATGATGCAGATAGTTTGGTATTCCAGACAGAGAAAGCATTAAGCGAAGTGGGCGACAAGATCGATGCTTCAGCAAAGGCTACGGTTGAAGAAGACCTAGCAAGATTAAAAGAACTGATTGAAAAAACCAATCCTGAGGTTATGACTGATGGTGAGGTAGAGGATATTAAAAATGCCAAGGAAAAATTAATGAATGATGCACAGGCATTATTTGCTAAACTTTATGAGCAGACTGGTGCAGCAGGAGCTGGTCCTGATATGTCCCAAGGAGCTAGCGCTGGAACAACAGAAACCTATGATGGTGATGTAGTTGATGGAGATTATAAAGAAGTCTAATTACGAAGGTTAATAAACAGGAATGGAGTGTCTGTTTTTAGACACTCCAGTTCTTCATAATGATTAAAATCGATAACTTAAAAATAGATTACTTAAAACATGAAATAAGGCAGCCTGTTGACTGCCTGTTTTCCAATGATAAATCAATTAGCTTTTGAAAGGTGAAGGAGAAGATGGCAGATAAAAGAGATTATTATGAAGTCTTAGGTGTCAGCAGGACAGCCACGGATGATGAGATAAAGAAAGCATATCGGAAGCTTGCAAAAAAGTATCATCCGGATACAAATCCGGGGAATAAAGATGCGGAAGCGAAGTTTAAAGAGGCTTCTGAAGCCTATGCCATATTAAGTGATCCGGATAAACGCAGACAATATGATCAATTCGGACATTCTGCCTTTGAAGGAGGAGCCGGCGGTGCCGGAGGCTTTGATTTTAGTGGAATGGATATGGGAGATATCTTTGGTGATATTGGAGATATCTTCGGAGATCTATTTGGTGGAGGGCGTTCCAGAAGAGCAAATAACGGACCAATGCAGGGGGCTAATCTCAGGACTGCTGTCAGAATCAGTTTTGAAGAAGCTGTATTTGGCACAGAGAAGGAGTTGGAACTTACTCTGAAAGATGAATGTGATTCTTGCCATGGTAATGGGTCAAAGCATGGAACGAGCGTAGACACCTGTGGTAAATGCGGCGGAAAAGGTCAAGTGGTATTTACTCAACAATCCCTCTTTGGGATGGTGCGTAACATCCAAACCTGCCCGGATTGTAGAGGAAGCGGTAAAATTATTAAAGAGAGATGTCCGGATTGCCGTGGTGAAGGATATATTTCTAACCGTAAGAGGATAAAGGTTTCAATTCCTGCAGGTATTGATAATGGCCAAAGTGTACGAATCCGTGGAAAGGGTGAACCTGGAATTAACGGAGGTCCAAGGGGTGACTTACTGGTAGCCGTAGAGGTTAGTAGACATCCAATCTTCCAACGCCAGGATTATGATATCTTTTCTAGCGTCCCAATTTCCTATGCTACTGCTGCATTGGGAGGAGATATCAAGATCAATACAGTGGATGGAGACGTTATCTATTATGTAAAGCCTGGTACACAGACTGATACGAAGGTTAGGTTGAGGGAGAAAGGAGTTCCTTCCCTACGGAATAAAAATATCCGTGGTGATCATTATGTTACCTTAGTTGTTCAGGTACCAACCAATTTAAATTCAGAACAAAAAGAGCTTTTAAGAAAGTTTGATGAAGCCATGACTGGTAAAAAGAGCACGGATACAAATGATCTTGAAAAAGAAAAAGGTAAGAAGAAATTCTGGAAATGAATAGTCGAACGGTTCCATTAACCGAACAGTGAAAAAGTAGCGTATAAGATAAGGGAGAATACTATGAAATGGACTAAATTTAATCTGGAAACAAGGACTGAGGCAGTGGATTTGATTAGCAGTATGCTAAGCGATATCGGTATCGAAGGAATAGAAATAAAGGATAAAGTACCATTGTCAGAGGAAGATAAGAAGCAAATGTTCGTTGATATTCTTCCTGTTGTAGAAGAGGATGATGGAACTGCAACCGTAAGCTTTTATATCGATTCAGAACAGGATACAGATCAGATTCTTAATCAAGTAAAAGAAGGCCTAAAGGAACTTTCTGAATTTGTATCGGTTGGAAGTGGTAAGATAGAAATTTCAGAAACACAGGACCTTGATTGGGTCAATAATTGGAAACAATATTTCAAACCATTTCGTATCGATGAAACGATTGTAATTAAGCCTACCTGGGAGATCCTTAATGACCGAAAGGAAACCGATCTAGTCATAGAACTTGATCCTGGTACATCCTTCGGAACAGGGTCTCATGAAACTACTAAGCTCTGCATTATTGGATTAAAGAAATACTTAAAACCGGATTCTATTGTATTGGATGCCGGTACTGGTAGCGGAATACTATCCATTATTGCCAAGAAATTAGGAGCTAGGGAAGTACTGGGAATTGACATTGATTCCCATGCAACGGATTCCGCTATAGAGAATGCTAAAGTGAATGGCCTTAACATAAAGGAAGGGAACTTAAACTTTTTAACAGGTAATATCATAGAGGATGGTGGAATACGACTTCAGATTGGAAAGGAAAAATATGATATCGTAGTAGCCAATATCCTTGCTGATGTGATTATACCTTTATCCGATGTAATCGGTGAAAATTTAAAACCCGATGGTATCTTTATTAGCTCCGGTATTATCAATACCAAGGAAAATGCGGTAAAAGAGGCATTACTACGGAATAATTTTATCATTGAAGAAATCAATCACATGGGTGATTGGGTTTCCTTTGTCGCAAAGAAGAAATAACCTATCCCGGCATCTGCCGGTATAGTTAAAATACTCCCGGCAGCATCGGTCGATGCACCGGGAGATTTTGGTGTGTGCGCATGCGAATCATTCTTCCGGTTGATCAGTTTTTTTAGGAGGACAAATGGCTATTGAACATACGTTCCTGTTATTATATAATAGAATGTGGAAAGTTGATTCTTATTATAATAGGATGAGGATAGTTAGTTGATCGATTGAGTACCATTTATTAAATACACTTTATGGGAGTAAGAACAAGCAAGGAGATAGGAATGCATCGATTTTATGTAGATAAAGATCAGATTCAAGGAGATACCATTCAAATTGTCGGTTCAGATGTCAATCATATCCGAAATGTGCTAAGAATGAAACCGGATGATGAGCTGATAATATGCAATGGACAAGGGAAAGACTATTATTGTATAATAAGGAAGATGTCGGATGGTAAAATCACGGTTCAAAAGTTAAAGGAACAGGAAACCGGCACCGAACTTAAAACAAAGATTACACTCTTCCAAGGTTTACCCAATAAAGATAAGATGGAATTAATTATACAAAAAGCAGTAGAGCTAGGTGTATATGATATCGTCCCTGTGATAACAAAACGGGTAATTGTTAAGTTAGAAGATCGGAAGAAGGAGATGAAAAAGCTGGAACGCTGGCAAGCAATTGCAGAAAATGCAGCAAAGCAATCCGGCAGAGGGGTAATACCAAAAATTCATACAGTTAAAACCTTCACGGAAGCCCTTGGCCTTTGTGGTCAATTAGATCTTGGCTTAATTCCCTATGAAAATGCACAGGGAATCGGGTATACGAAGGATATCATGAATAGCTTGAAGAATTATCCTACGGTAGGAGTTTTCATTGGACCCGAGGGAGGCTTTGAAGAGTTTGAGATCATTGAAGCGAAAGAGAACAAGATTGAGCCGATAACCCTAGGGAAAAGAATTTTACGTACGGAAACGGCAGGATTAGCAGTACTTTCCATGATGATGCTGTCGCTCGAAGAGGAATAATAAGATAGATATAAGATCCCATACGTAATCGAAATGTCACAATGTTATACAAGCTATCTTGCGTACATTCGGTTATATTTAGTATAAACAGGGAGGTAAGTATTGATGGAAATACAATTATGGAGAGAAATACTGGATCCTTATACCTTGGCAGTCAATGAACTTTTAATTAAATTTAACCATATCATTGATGAATTTCGTCATGTCGGTGCGTATTCGCCGATAGAACAAGTAACTGGTAGGGTTAAGACCATATCTAGTATTCTGGAAAAGGCACAGAAGAAGAATATCGATCTGGCTAATTTTGAAGAGAAAATCGAGGATATTGCAGGTATTCGTATTATTTGTCAATTTGTCGAAGATATCTATAAAGTGGTAGATATTATTAAAAATAGATCTGATATGCGAGTAAAAAGCGAAAAGGATTACATCCATCATGTAAAAAAGAGCGGTTATTGTTCCTATCACATGATCGTATATTATGATGTTGAGACACTGAAGGGTAAGAAAGAGATTCAGGTCGAGATACAGATTCGGACTCTGGCTATGAATTTTTGGGCTACGATTGAGCATTCTTTACAATATAAATACAAGCAGAATATGCCGGAACATATTAGAGAAAGACTATCATCCGCTGCGGAAGCTGTTATCATCCTTGATCGTGAGATGTCCGTAGTAAGGGATGAAATTATGGATGCTCAGAATTCTTTTACAGTGAAAGCAAATATTGTAGCAGATATCCTTACCAATATTCAGAATCTTTATAAGGTTTTAAATAAGCAAGAAGTGATTAAAATTCAAGATGATTTCTTCCGCATCTATCAAAGCGGTAATCAGGAGCAATTGGAGAAATTTGGTAGGGAGCTAGATTTGATTTCTCAACGTTATCGTGCCCAAAGTCTTCATTAGAGGGGCACCCTATGAATAGTCAAGGAAGGAGAGTGCCATGCCTCTTAAGTCTGAGGGATGGCAAAAATTTATATGAAGTTACCGAAATTGTTTGAGGACAGAATGAGAACCCTATTGGGAGAGGAGTATGAGGATTTTCAAGAATGCTTTTCTAAGCCACATTATACTGGCTTACGGGCAAATATCTTAAAGATTGCTCCTAAGGAGTTTGAAAAAATCTGTCCTTTTCCTATCAATCGAATTCCCTGGGTAAGGAATGGATATTATTATGATTCAAAGGATCAGCCGGCAAAACATCCTTATTATTATGCAGGCCTTTACTATATTCAGGAACCTAGTGCCATGACGCCAGCCAGTCTCTTACCAATCGAAAAAGGGGATAAGGTACTGGATATCTGTGCGGCTCCCGGTGGAAAAAGTACAGAACTTGGTGCAAAACTTGGTCGTGAAGGCATCTTGGTATCCAATGATATCAGCAATTCCAGAGCAAAAGCTTTACTTAAAAATATTGAGCTTTTTGGTATTCCCAACGCTCTTGTACTATCAGAAACACCGAGCAAACTTGCAGAATATTTTCCGGAATATTTTGATAAGATTTTAATTGACGCACCCTGTTCAGGGGAGGGGATGTTCCGAAAAAGCCCTTCTATTATGCAAAACTGGGAGCAATATGGGGTAGATTACTATAACAAATTACAGAAAGAGATTATTTTATTTGCTGCAAGGATGCTTAAGCCTGGTGGTATTATGCTATATTCAACCTGTACCTTCTCACCGGAGGAGGATGAGGGCACCATTGAATTTTTATTAGAACAGTATCCTCAGTTTCAAGTAATCAAAGGGATACCAGATCAGGAAGCTTGCAAAAGGCAAGAGCTATCCTTTGATGGTTTTGATTCAGGTAAACCAGAATGGATCAATGGAAGGAAAGAATTAGTCCATAGCATTCGATTATGGCCCCATAAAATTATGGGAGAAGGGCATTTTATCGCTCTTCTTAAAAAGAATCCGTCGGAAGACAAGGTAGCCCAGGATACCATTAGCAGGATGAACTTTAAGGCCAGGAAGCAAAAATCAGATCCGAGAAAGAACCTAGATAAGCATCATACGAATCTGTCTGATGAAGCCAATATCTTCTTAAAGGAAATAAAAGGACTTCTAGAGGATGGGCTTCTAACCGTTCGAGATAATCGGGTCTATCGATTACCGAAGGGGTTACCGGATTTAACAGGGCTACGGATATTAAGACAAGGATTGCTTCTTGGTGAAATGAAGAAGCAAAGATTCGAGCCTTCCCAGGCGCTAGCCAATGCCCTTACTCCAGAGCAATATGAAAAATGTATTTGCTTAACGGTAGATGATCCGAGGGTAATTCGCTATCTAAAGTGCGAAACCATCGATCTTGATGGTGATTACGAAGATGGTTGGTATCTGGTCTGTGTAGAGCATTACCCCTTAGGATGGGGCAAAATTACTAAGAACAAATTTAAGAACAAGTATTTACCCGGATGGCGGTGGGTTTAATAGCTAGCTGATTGGATATCAGGGATAATATTAGGATTTCAGGAGTGTAGAAATTATATGGCAAAACAATTACGACTGGATAAGTATCTTGCAGATATTGGAATCGGTACAAGAAGTGAGATAAAGCTCTGGATTCGAAAGGGCAGGGTAAAGGTAAATGGTGAAGTGGTTACAAAGCCGGAAAGGAAAGTAGTCCCTGAAGATGAAGTCTGTTTTGATGAGAAAAAAGTAAATTATGAAAAGTATTCCTATTATATGTTGCATAAACCATCTGGGGTGGTATCCGCAACTAGGGATAATCTCAGTAAAACGGTACTGGATCTATTGGAAGGGGAGAAGGTTAAAGATCTGTTTCCAGTTGGAAGATTAGATAAGGATACGGAAGGCTTTCTTTTGATTACCAATGATGGGAAATTAGCCCATAACCTACTTTCTCCCAAGAAGCATGTGGACAAGCTTTACTTTGCTAAAGTAAAAGGAAAGGTAACACGGGAAGATCAACTTGCTTTCTTAGAAGGGGTTATGATTGAAGAAGGCTATCGAACTTTGCCTGCCAAACTTATCATACAAAAATCAGATGATATCTCAGAAATCGAGTTGACGATTCAAGAAGGCAAATTTCATCAAGTTAAGAGGATGTTTCATGCTGTCGGAAAAGAGGTTATCTATCTGAAACGCTTATCTATGGGAGGCTTATCTTTGGATCCTAACTTAGCACCGGGGGAATATCGCCCCTTAACCGCCTCCGAAATTAAATATCTAAAAAACTTATAGTAACGAAATGATTGTATAGAAATGATTCTATAAAATCGATTATATAGAATCGACTCTATAAAATCAACTATATAGAATTACCGATATAGAAAGGACAAAGGATCAGATATAAAATACTTTGAGTAGCAATCAAACTAGATGAGATACTGGAATGAGAAAGGAAGAATCATGTTAAAAGATATTGATGCAGTAATATTTGATTTGGATGGTACCTTGATTGATTCCATGTGGATGTGGAAGGATATCGATATAGAATATCTTAAAAAACATGGAATTACCATGCTGGAAGATTTGCAAAAGAACATTGAAGGAATGAGTTTTACGGAGACAGCAGTTTACTTTAAGAATCATTTTCAATTATCGGATAGTCTTGACCAGATAAAGGATGATTGGAATCGAATGGCTTGGGAAAAATATGAACACGAGGTGCCCTTAAAAGAAGGGGTAATGGAACTTCTAAATTATCTTAAAACGAACAAGATCGCTGCGGGTATTGCAACCAGTAATTCTAGGGATCTGGTAGATTTAATTATTGGCAAGTATAAGCTAAATGATTACTTTGCTTCCATCCGTACCTCCTGTGAAGTGGAGAAGGGAAAACCTTCCCCTGATATCTATCTATTAGTTGCAGATGACTTGAAGGTTGACCCATCCAAATGCCTGGTATTCGAAGATGTGATACAAGGAGTTATGGCTGGTAAAAATGCAAATATGAAGGTTTGTGCAGTCTATGATAAGCATTCCGAAAAAGATGATGATGAGAAGAAAAAGCTAGCGGATTATTATGTTTATTCTATGGCAGAGGTTTTAAAGTAATTCAAAACAGATCTTATTTTAATGGGAGAGAAAGCATGAAACAATTTATAGTTCTACAAAATGAAGCAGGGCAGCGGTTGGATAAGCTCCTATTTAAAATATTAGATAAGGCACCAAAAAGTTTTATCTATAAGATGTTAAGGAAAAAAAACATAGTATTGAATGGAAAGAAAGCGGATGGTTCTGAGAAATTACAAGTAAATGATGAGATTAAGATGTTTCTATCCGATGAAACGATTGAGAAATTTAGAGGAACTGCTGACTCTACAATAGTAGAATATGAATTCAACATTATTTATGAAGATTCCCATTTACTAATTGTGAATAAGCCTTTGGGTGTGCTCTCTCAAAAGGCTGACAAGAAGGATGTCTCCATGGTGGAATATATCCTATCCTATCTTTTGACCACGAAACAGCTAACCAGTGAACAATTAATTAGCTTTAAACCAGGAATATGTAATCGTTTGGACCGAAATACCAGCGGTTTATTAATCGCAGGAAAATCCCTTCTTGGGCTTCAGGAGATGGCAAGCTTATTAAAGAATCGAGCATTGGATAAATATTATCTTTGTATTGTAAAAGGCAGAGTGGAAGGAAAAAAACGAATCGAAGGGTTTTTAAGTAAGAATGAAGCCAAGAATACGGTAACAATCCATAAGGAGAAAACAAAGGATTCCGAATATATCTGCACGGAATATGAACCATTGCAATATTCTAAACGCAAAGAAAATACAAATAATTCTAGACAGAACACCTTAGATAATTCATGGAAAAGCGCAGAAGGATTTGGTGACTATACATTATTACAGGTAAAACTAATCACTGGCCGATCCCATCAAATCAGGGCTCACCTAGCTAGTATTGGTAATCCGATCATTGGGGATTATAAATATGGAGATCCCAAAACAAACCATTATTTTAAATTAAATTATCAATTGGAACACCAATTATTACATTCCTATCGCATGGTTTTTCCAACAATTGAAGGGAATTTATCTTACCTTTCTAGGAAAGAATTTATTTGTGAAGTTCCAGAGAAGTTTAAAAAGATTCAGAAGGATTTGTTTACCTATTAATATACCATATTGTTCTTACATGAGCCAAGAGAGGAGGGGGTAAGTATGTCATCATGGAAATCTAGGGGTCTCCGAGGGTCTATGCTGGAGGAGATGATTAATTTTACGAACTTAAAATATCGAGATAAGAAACTTGCCTTAATACAAAAGGTACCTACTCCAATTACTCCCATTGAGATTGACAAGGCTTCGCGACATATTACATTAGCCTACTTTGAAAAGAAAAGTACGGTGGATTACATAGGTGTGGTTCAGGGGATACCAGTTTGTTTTGATGCTAAGGAATGTGCAGTGGATACTTTTAGCATGAATAACATTCATGAACACCAAGTTGAATTTATGAAAGAATTTGAGGAACAGGATGGAGTAGCCTTCCTCTTAATCTATTTTAAGAAAAGGGATGTATATTACTATCTTACCTTTCAGCAACTACTTATATTTTGGAATCGATCGATCAATGGGGGAAAAAAAAGTTTCCGATTTGATGAATTGGATTTATCTTATCAGATACCGATACAGAACGGTATCTGCATCCATTATTTAGAAGCTCTAAAGAAGGATCTAGATGCACGACAATTGTAGAATTTTGATTTAGTATACAAAATTTATATAATATTTACTGCGGTTAAGACAACTCATTCATTATTATGAGAGATAGCCGCATTTTTTTATGTTTTTTTGTCATTTTTCAATAAAGTGATTGACATATTAAATATAATAAACATATAATACATATGATAATTAATGTATTTTACAAGCTATAATTTCTATGAATTTTATAGCTGAGCAATAAAAAATATTAAAGTAAAAAGGAGATACCAATGTTAACAGATAGGCAAATCGACAAGATGTTAGGAAAACTTACCAGATTGGAAACTACTTTAGAAAGATTACTATTTGAAAAGGTTGACGATCTTTCTATGCAGGCGCTTCCTACGGATGGAAGTTACCATTCCATACCGGATAGATCCTTGTTCTCTCCTTGTAAATCTGGAGATAGCTGGGTTGGGGAAGGTAGCTATTGTTGGTTTTTGGGAAGCTATACGGTACCTGAACAGTTAGCAGGTAAGACCTTGTACATTTACCCTAAAATCGATGGTTATGAAGGCATGCTATGGGTTGACGGGAAACCTTTCGGCAACTTCAGCTCTAAGATGATTATCTCTTCCCATGGTAACCACTATTGCGATATGTTAAAGCA
>JAAYQP010000206.1 GCA_012519195.1 Clostridiales bacterium
AATATAATTATTGGAAATTATTAATAGCCAGATTATAATAATAAATAATAAATAAAATAACAATTAAATGTTAGACATTAATATAAATTGTATATAAAAATATTATCTGTCATAAAACACAAATATATCTAAAAAATAAAAAAGTACCTTAGAAATAGATCTTGAGCCGATCCCCAAAAGTTAGACTTTTTGGGGGTCACCTCATCTGCTTCAGGTACTTCTTTATTAATTGATTTTAATTATGGCACAAACATAACTGTTTCTTACTTCTAATTCTGAATTACTTTTTTTATTCATTATTTCATATTAATTCGCCTGTTGACTTTTTCTCTTACTTACCACAAGAGCGATTGCAATGAATACAGCAGCAAATCCAACCTGAATTGCCATGTAACCAAAGACTTCATTTACATTTCTTGCGTTATATCCTAAGGAGGAGTGGATTGAACTATTAGCCTTTACATACCAATAAGATGGTGTAAAACTAGCAACCTTTAATACAGCACTTCCTAAGAATTCTTGGGGAACAAAAATTCCAGTCATAAAAGCTAAACTTAAGGATACCATGGTGGATATTGCCTGAACGGCATTTTTACTCCGAACGGTTAATGCAATCAGGTAACTCAAGCTTAAAGTTGATATGGAAAATGCGGTCGCATTTGCCCAATACAATAGGGAATTAGAATCAATTCTTCGGAAGGGGTTAAGTAAATAACCGATGATGATAAATAGTACAAGAAAACCTAAAACAAATAATAAGTTTCCTAAAATCAACTGAGCGTTAAAGTTTCGGGAGCTTATCGGTGAAGCATGGTGCCTTCTTCTGATTTCAAGGCCTTGGTATGCCAGCATTACGGAACTGACACCTATAATGAAAGAGGCAAGGATGGTATATCCTAGGTAATTAAAATAATTCATATGAAATTCAGAGGAACTTACTTCATCATCCAACTTATTGATGTCAAAGGTTACTTTCGTTTCTTTCTCCAGACTAGAAGCGATTTTATGATTTAATTCCTCCATCGTGATATCTGGATCATAGTCGAGATATAATTTGGCTGTATTTAGATAATTATTTACCGCAGCATCTAATGACCAGGCTCCTAAAGAATTGGGAGCGGTTTGTTTCGTTAAGGATATCTCTTCACCTGCTATAAATCCTTTTGTAAATCCTTTCGGTATTGTGAGGACATAAGATATATCATTATAAAACAAAGCATCTTTGATCGCTTCATCATCCTCCTCGATATTTTTAAAAACCACATAATGATCAAGATATTGTATGAAACCATCAATAAATTCATTTTCCTCATCTTTGTTTATTACGAAAGCGGAAACTTTTTTGGGTTTAAACTGATTACTATCACCAGATATAATATTCATGGTAATAAGAAATGTCATCCCAAGAAATATGATAACGTAAATAAGGATACTTGGTATCATTTTTTTTAATATTTTAAAATAGGTTTTAAATACTTGCATAGTTCTTCCTCCTTATACCGATATAGGAAAGTACACCAAATACAATTGTCATAACACAAAGCATGGTGAAATCAAGGAAAAATCGGTCATAGGTATCATAATAATTGAGACTATACAAGGCATCAGTTACTAAATTAACCGGATTAATATAGGCAAGAAATGGTATCCTGGTTTCGATGATGTATTTCATATTTACAAACATCATACCAGATAAAAATGCTCCTCCAAGAACAATAAAAATCAGTATTCCTTCTTTGATTTCCTTTCTCTTTTTTACCCATACAGCAACGGTTGCCCCTAAGGCAAGACCGGTCAAGGATCCCGTAAGACAAGTAATTATGATATAACCTAAGTTGTTTCCAAAATCAATCTTTATCACATAGATTAAATAGACAAAGAGTAAAACGATGCTGCCACAGTGAGCCGTAAAAGCAGCCATCATATTACAGAAAAACAGTTTCATCTTATTAATTGGTGAAACATTTAATCTGGCTCCCTTTGTGGACTGGTCTGCTTGGATATTGACTACCTCTTCAAGTCCCCAGACAGCCCCGAATAGGCAGGTAAAAGCTAATAAGGAGTAGAAAAAGATTAATAATTGATCCGGTTTCTTTCCATTTTCCTTTTCATAAACAAAGACATTTTGCTCAAGGATATCTTCCATAAGTCCTTCTTCTAAGGCATTCGGATTTTTGGAAAGTATATTCTGTATTGTTTTTGTAATACGATTATAATTGTCTAAAAAGGATTTTATAATGGTTTCATTCATTCCATTCTGCTTAATGAAGAGCTCTGGATCTGTGTTGCCAACAATATAGGCTTCGATTTCTTCCTTTTCGAGTAACTCACTGGCGCTTTCTTTATCAGTGTAGGTAATAGCAAAGATCGGCACTCCTTCCGCCATTTCCGCTTGTTCCATAGCTTCTTTCAGAGGATCGATGATTGCACCTTCACTATCATAGGCAATCGGTATGGTTTCAAAGGAATCAATCCCCCATAAATTATTGAAGGCAAAAAAGAAACAGGTGGCCAATAAAATCGGGAAAAGATAGCACCAAAACATACCCTCTTTATTACGAAATAGGCATTTCAGCCTAGTGACATACAAATATAACATAATCCTTCCTCCTTGTATTAATCCCTTAATTCTTTTCCAGTCATTTCAAGGAATACATCATTTAATGTTGGCAATTCTGTAATGACTCTACCGAATGGAATTTTTCTTTCTGACAGAAATTGCAGGATATGAACTAGGGTATTATTTTTCTTACCGGATTTTACAGTAAGCAGATTGTCATGGTAACGAACGGAGAAAATGTTGGGCATTTCCTTAATCTCTTGTACCTGTTCTTGTGTAATGGTATAGGTTTCAATCGTAATCTTTTCTCCAATGGAAATCATGGATTTGAGTTCTTCCTTGGTTCCTTTGGCAATTACCTTTCCTTTATCAATTATGGCTATATTACTACAGATCTGCTCGATTTCCTCCATGTAATGGGAGGTATAGATTATGGTTGCCCCTTCGTTATTCAGTTTCTTAATACCCTCAAGGATTTTGTTCCTACTTTGAGGATCCACTGCTACAGTCGGTTCATCCAAGATAATTAATTTCGGCTTGTGGGCGATACCACAGGCAATATTTAATCTTCGAAGCAAACCACCACTGAGCTTTTTGGGATAATACTTCTTATAATCTTGTAAGGACACGAAATCTATGGCTTCCTCTGTCAGTTTCTTTATTTCATTCCTATCTTTTACATATAAGCTACAGAAGTAGTAAACATTTTCATATACCGTTAGTTCATCAAATACAGCAACATTCTGCATGATAATACCGATATCTTTTTTTATGTCATAAGCATTGGGCTGCATCGGTTTACCAAATACCTCAATGGAACCCTTATCGTATTTTAATAAGGATAAGATACAATTGATTGCAGTTGTTTTGCCGGAACCGTTTGGACCAAGAAGACCAAAGATTTCTCCTTCTGCAACTTCAAGATCAAGGTAATCAAGCGCTACAAGTTTATCATATCTTTTTACTAATCCATCCACTTTAACTATCATTTACTAGTCCTCCTCTAAGATTTTAATACCATATGCGGATCATTTAATCATACTATAAACGGTGGGAGGAAGTATTTGAAGTGAACTGCGTCACGAAGAGGAATGACATTTGTCATTGATTCGAATTTATATTACCATTTTATTGACATAAGATTAGCGGTCATGCCATACTTAAAATAGATTGTCAAAGAGTTTGATGAGGTGGGAAGTGTCATGTATGAAATTATTGATAAAGTAATTTTGCTTATAAGTTGCTTAAGTTTATATCTTCTTCACATAGATATCAGCTATGCAATCGTTCCGGTAATTCTTGTGGTTTTACTCAGTTGTATATTTATTTATTATGAAGATAAGAGAATCAAATTAATTGGGAATCTTATCTTTCTAACACTTTGTATTTGGAAACCGGATTATATCATATTTCTTCCTATTCTTATGTACGATATCTTTCATACAAAGTACCAATTTATTAGCCTTGTTTTACCCTTATTGTTACTATTTGATTTGAACGAAAAGATACCTACCGTTATTCTATATACCTTAATTCATACAGGTTTAGCTTATGTGTTAAAAAGAAAAACCGATAAGTTAAATACTTTAAAAAGAGAATATAATGAACTTAGAGATGATTCTTCAAGACTTTCCCGGATTTTAGAGGAGAAGAATCATAGTCTGCTAAAAAATCAAGATTATGAAGTAAACATGGCCACCTTAAATGAACGAAATAGAATATCAAGAGAACTTCATGATAATATTGGTCATTTGCTTTCCCGTGCTCTGCTTCAGGTTGGAGCCCTTCTTACCATTACGAAAGAGGAGCTAACCAAGGAAGGCCTTAGTTCTTTGAAAGAATCCTTATCCGGAGGCATGGATGATATTCGAAATACAATACACAAAATGCATGATGAATCAATTGATTTGTATGCCCAGATACAAGCTATTGTGAATGATTTTACCTTTTGTCCCATTAATTATGAATATGACATCAAGACTCCGCCTAGTCTGGACATTAAATATTGTTTGATCGCTATCGTAAAAGAAGCGCTCTCCAATATCATAAAACATTCTAACGCATCCAGGGTAAATGTATTATTAAGAGAGCACCCTGCCATGTACCAACTTATTATAGAAGATAATGGTACAATGAATAAGGAAGTAAAAGATCAATTTTTAAATGAAATGAATATCCAGGGCCATAAGGGAATGGGATTACGCAATATCTCCGACCGGGTAAAAGGATTTGATGGCAATATGAACATTTCCTTAGATAAGGGATTTCAACTTTTCATTATAATTCCAAGGAAAAATAGGAAAGCAAAATAATATAAATTGATTTATAAACCTAAAATAGATGTAATTGGAGGAAATAACTATGAAAGTTATTCTAATTGATGATGATAAATTAGTCTGTTCATCCCTAAAGATTATCCTAACTGCTGATCCGGATATCGAGGTGATTGGTACCGGGTACAATGGTAAGGATGCGATTGCTCTTTATCGGAAACTAAAACCGGATGTCCTATTAATGGATATTCGTATGGAGCTTATGACAGGTCTTGAAGCGGGAGAGAGAATATTATCGGAGTATCCAGATGCTAAGATACTATACTTAACTACTTTTCTAGACGATGAATATATTATAAAAGCCTTGCATATCGGAGCTAAGGGCTATATGTTAAAACAGAATTATGAATCCATTCTACCATCTTTGAAAGCTGTATCTATGGGACAAAATGTTTATGGAGATGAGATTATAACAAAGCTTCCCAACCTAATTGGAAAGAGTAATGAACCAAAAGTCTTTCATCAGTATGGGATTACGGATAAAGAAATGCAGATTATTAAGAATATTGCAGAAGGGCTTTCTAATAAGGAAATCTCTGAAAGTATGTTCCTAAGTGAAGGTACTGTCCGTAATAACATAAGTACAATCTTAGAGAAACTAAACCTTCGTGATCGTACCCAGATTGCCGTATTTTATTATAAGAATATCAAATGATGGATTCCGGAAAAATGAAATAGTGCTATAATAGAAGGAAAGGATAGGGCTATTCAATAGTTATTTATAGTTATTTGTATTCAACTATGAAAACAATTTTCAAGGAGGAATTACAAATGAACAAGCTAAGTAAGTTATTTATCACAATAGTTCTTGGGGCTCTATTAGCCATAGCTCCAGCCCCCATACCATTTGCTAATTATGAGTATGCAGAGGCAGCGAAAGTTAACCAGAATAAAAATCAAACTACCATAGCTAATAAATTAACAGCGGAAGAGGTTTATGAAAAATGCTCACCCTCTACCGTTCAAATTAACACAGATCGGTCCATCGGCTCTGGTTTTTATATTGAGAAGAATAAAGTTGTTACCAACTATCATGTAATAGATGGGGCGGCTTCTATTAAAGTACAGTTTAGAAACGGTGAAATCTGTGATGTGGAATCGATATTAGGATATAGTAAAGAATTAGACATCGCTATCCTAAAGGTTCCAGTAGCTAAACAGCCCTTAGTAATAAGCGAGCGAGAGATTAAGAGTGGTGAAACCGTATATGCTATTGGTAGTTCTCTAGGCTTAATTGATACCTTTACAAATGGTATCATAACAAATGCCTCAAGAATGATAGGAAAGGTTAACTATATTCAAACCAATGCTGCAATCACCCAAGGGAATAGTGGTGGACCACTTTTAAATGCATACGGTGAAGTAATTGGTATTAATACTATGCAATATATCTATGGGCAGAATCTTAACTTTGCAATAAATAGTAGCCATATCTATGATGTAAAGACGGAAAATCCCATAACCATGGAAGAATTCAGCAAGATAAAGAATCCTAA
>JAAYQP010000207.1 GCA_012519195.1 Clostridiales bacterium
AAGAGCATACGCATTTACATCCTTACAACGGAACTCATGTTCCACATCAGGATATTACTATTATGATACATTATATGTAATTTTATACATGGGAAATTAAAATTTCTTAAACATTAATGAAAATATTTCTTATTGGTAATTTTGCTATAACTATGATATAATCCAGTATTGTAATATGTACGAGATATGTACGAGGAAGGAAGAATGGTTATGAGTCTTTTACAAGAGTGGAGAGAATTTGCATATGCCCATGATATGCAGAGTCGCTCTGGACAACTATTTTGGGCGAACTATTTTAATATGGAAATGGAAGTTTATAAGACACTTCTTGCTAATCCAGACAAGGTGTGGGAGGGGACGGTAGCTTCCCTAGCTAAGGAATTTAACATGGAACTAAGATACTTTGTTGGATTCCTTGATGGTATTAATGATAGCTTGATCACACCCAATCCTATTGAAGAAATGGATGAAAACACGAAGGTAAGTTTGGCCTATGATAAAGAAAAACTATATTATAATATGGTTGAGGCAAAAGCAGATTGGCTTTATGGGCTAGAAGAGTGGGATTCCCTTTTAAGTGAGGAGCGTAGAAAAGAACTTTATAAGCAGCAGAAAGCTTCCGGTACTATAGTAAAAGGTAAGAAAATAGGAAGAAATGATCCTTGTCCTTGTGGCAGCGGTAAAAAGTATAAAAAATGCTGCGGATTGAATGCATAGTTATTTTTATTGAGAAGGCTCCCAATACAATACATTGAGGATTTGTCAATGCTTGTGTGGGAGCCTAATCTCTGTTTCAGGGATAAAGCTGTTGCTCTATCAATGGTTCGAAACATACTACTATATTAATTATACTATTATAAATATTTTCTTGAATTATTTTCTTTATGATTCTCTTGGTAATTCTGTTTATATAATAAATATTCCGTATATTTTAATAACTCGGCTACATTTTCCGGGGTTAACTTCTGATATAAATCAAAGAATTCAACAATATCTCGATCTAATACTTCCCCTCCTACAGGCAGATAAGAATCAGAAATTCCCAATAGGTAATCACAGGTTACATCAAAGTATTTTGATAAAGCAATCAATTTATCAAAGGAAGGTTCATTCCTATTGGACTCATAATTAGAAATAGCAGTAGGCTTTAAACCTAGGACTTTTGCTAAGTCACTTTGGGTCATTTTATTTTTTTGCCTCAGCTGTTTTAGACGAATGCTAAAATTCATCAACTTCCTCCCTCTCGAATTAGTATATAAAATATGTTTTTATTTTAATAGAATCGGATGGCACTGTCAATCATTAAAGTCTTATATATCACTATTTAATCGAAAAGATAAAGATTTGTGCTTATGCAAATTACAATTATATGTGCTATGTAAAAAATAATACAATAATAATTTAATAAAAATCTTAAATGTTATACTTATAATGGGACTACCATTGACAAC
Organism: Clostridiales bacterium; assembly: GCA_012519195.1. Lineage (GTDB taxonomy): Bacteria > Bacillota > Clostridia > Lachnospirales > Lachnospiraceae > Mobilitalea. The sequence continues at coordinate 1,452 of JAAYQP010000207.1, forward strand.
TAATTGAAATAAAAATAAGATATAGTTAGTATTTACTAGATTTTGAATAATTGTTTCACACAATTTCAATAATCAAAAACTATATCACAAAAGAGGAATGAGAATGCTAAAGAAATCAAAATATCTATTACAAAAAGAGCTTCAATTATTATATCTATATACTCAGGAAATGATTCTCTTATTCAACAAATCAGGAGATATCATTGATTGTAATCTGATGGCTAAAGAGGAATTGGGCTATTGGAAGGATATTTATCATGTTTACATAGCCACAATCTTTCGAAAAGCAATGAGGAAAGAAAATAATAAATTGATAATCAACACTAAATTCCTGAATCAAACAGTTGAAACGGTTGCTTATCGTAGAAATCAGACTTGTTTTTCTGTCACCCTAAGGGTTGCTCTATTTCCTGAAAATAATAAATTCTATGGTCTTTGCACGGCATTAAATATCCAAAGCGAAAAGGATGCGCTTCGCAAAGTTTCCTCTTTAACCGAGGATTTAGAGTCCTCGGATCAATTAAAAAATCAATTTATTACGAATATAACCCACGAACTTAAAACGCCAGTAAATGGTATTATCGGTTTAACCAACGCCCTATTGGATTCGGAACTAAAACCAAAACAGGTTGAGGCGGTTAATATGATTAATAGAAGCTGCCTTAGAATGAAAACCTTAATTAATAATGTCTTAGATTATACATTGCTAACGAATCATAAAATGATACTAGAACAAAGAGAATTTGATTTTTATCAGTTAATTGATAAGTTAGTATCAATTAACAGTAGTAGCATTAATGAGAAGGGCTTAAAATTACTAGTTAATGTTGCAGAGGATATTCCAATTCGTGTAATCGGAGATGAATTCCGGTTAATGCAGGTGCTCAATAATTTAATCTCAAATGCAGTAAAATTTACATCGGTTGGGCAGATTACGATTGAAGTGGTAAAGATCTCGCAACAAAATCAAGATTTAGAATTATTTTTCATGATTGCGGACACTGGAATCGGAATTAGTCCAGAGGAAATGGACAAATTGTTTAAGAGTTTTACCCAGGTGGATGGGTCTTATACAAGGCAATTTGAAGGGGTCGGGATTGGCCTTACGATTAGTAAGATGTTAATTGAAGCCATGCAAGGTAATATCACAGTGGAAAGTGAAAAAGGTATGGGGACGACTTTCTCTTTCTCCATACATTTGTCGATTCCTTCCGAAAAGAACAAGGATGAAAGTAGGAATCTTCTTAAAGAAAACACCTTCAACTATGATAATGAAGAATTTCTTGGCTTTCCTGAGTTGGATTATATTAGCCGAATATTGGATGAAGCAAAACATAATAAAACAAATGCGGAAAAGGTCCATTTTTTTAATCTGGTTGAAAATCGAAAGGAAAAGCCAGAGATTAGGGAATTTCTTAGGGATCGTTTAGAGAGACTTGCTATTTGCATTGAGATGGAAGCCTGGTCTAAGGCAGAAAATTTTGCAACAGTGATTAAAAAAACACTTGCTAATGAAGAGCAAGAACTTTATAAAAAGGCCTTATCCCTTGTCTTGACAGTCCGGAAGGAAGATCATGATCGATCGCTAATAATATTAGAAGAGTTAAAAGATATAATTAAAGAGGTATTCTAAATGGAACAGTTTAACTATAAAAAGGCGAATATACTTGTGGTAGATGATATGAATGCGAATCTAGTAATCCTGACTGAAATTATTAGAAATGCTGGATATATTGCTAGACCAGTGACAAGTGCTGAAATGGCTATGAGTGCGATTGGAGCTCTGCTACCACATCTTATTCTTTTGGATATATCTATGCCTGATATTAATGGATTTGAATTCTGTGCTATGCTGAAGAAGAACTATAGAACGAGAGATATTCCAGTAATTTTTATCTCTTCCTTTTATTCTAGGGAAGATAAGCTAAAAAGCTTCCGACTAGGAGCTGTGGACTATATAACAAAACCTTTTGAAGTAGAGGAAATCACCATACGCATTAATACCCATCTGAAAATCTTTAATATGCAACAGAATCTAGAAGCATATAATAAGAGATTATATAAGATTATTAATAATCAGATTCGTACAATCTATGAGGAACAGAAAAATGTCATGTATGCATTAGCAAGACTTGTAGAGAGAAGGGATAATCGTAGCAATCATTTGATCAGGATCGGTAAGAATAGCAGACTCCTAGCTATGGGTATGCAATTATCTCCCCGTTTTAAAGAGGAGATATCCAGTAGTTTCATAGAGACGATTGAGTTGGCTGCACAGCTTCATGATATCGGGAAAATAGCAATAAAAGACTGCATTCTATTGAAAACAGATCCCTTAACAGAGGAGGAACAGGAAATCCTAAAAAGTCATAGTGAAGTTGGTGCAAGAACTTTAAAGGAGATTTTTGATAAAAAATCTCAGAATCAATTTGGAAGAATGGCAATCAATATCGCTTGGTCGCATCATGAAAACTGGGATGGTTCCGGCTATCCAAGGGGGCTATCAGGCACTGATATTCCCTTATGTGCAAGAATTGTATCGATCATAGATACTTACGATATTTTAACCCATGAATGGAAAGACAGCATCCCTTACATCCATGAGCAATGCATAGCAATGATTAATATGGACGCCGGTATTAAGTTTGATCCAGAGATCGTTGATGTGCTAAATAAGATACAAAACCAACTGGTAAGGGGATAGGAAAACTTTGCATTAATAGCAGACTTTGGTGCCTTCTCCTTGACTAAGGGGGGACGAAGCTATAATATAGTACATAATTATTATTCAATTCAAATAACTTTAGTATCGATTGGAAAATTATGAAGATAATAAATAAAACAGTTACGGAAACAACGAGAGATAGAAAACGAGGATACTATTATGAAACGTAAGCATGACATGTTCATTAACTATGAGCACTCTTATAGAAGGCGAAGAAGAAGAGGAGGCTCGAAATTCGGTAAGGTTATAATTATAGTGATTTTGGCCATTGCCATAGGGTGTGGAGTATATTACTTAATTCGTTCACGGATAGATTTTGATGGCTTAGATCGCTTGTCCGTTTCAGAAGATGATTCTCAAGAGGATAAGCAATGGCAGAATTCCCTTATCGAGGAGAATTCCGGGCTGGAACAAGATCAGCTCACGGATGAGAAAAATGCAATAGAGAAGTCGGAAGGACAAGCTGAGAAGATTACAGTGACACCGTCTATTACGCCAATCGAGGAGGTAGAAACTGCTCCCGATTTACTGGAGCCAACCCCTGTCATTGCAAAAGGCATCTATGTAACAGCATCAAAAGCGGGTTCTGAGGATATGGAGCGATTAATTGAGATCGCCGATACAACCGAGATCAATGCCATGGTTATTGATGTAAAGGGCGATACTGGTAAGATTTCCTATTCGATGGATAGTCCCTTGGCCCAGGAAATCGGGGCGGTTACGAATACGATTCCAGATATGGAAACCCTTATTCGTACCCTCAAGGAAAAGGATATTTACCTGATTGCCAGGATTGTAGCCTTTAAGGATCCATACCTGGCAGAGCAAAAGCATGAGCTAGCGATAAAGAATAAGGATGGCTCCTTATATCGAGATAACAACGGAGAATGCTGGGTTGATCCTTATAAACATGAGGTGTGGGAATATTTAATCGAGGTAGCCTCAAAAGCTGCAGAGATCGGCTTCGATGAGATCCAGTTTGATTATATCCGCTTCTCTACCGGGAAGGGTATCTCGGATGTTGATTTTGGTGAGGCAGCTTTAACCAAAACCAAGGAAGATATTATAATAGAATTTACAAAATATGCTTATGAGAACTTAAAACCGCTTGGTGTATTCGTATCTGCAGATGTCTATGGAACGATTATCAGCAGCAGTATTGATGCCGGATTGGTAGGCCAGAATTATGTGGAGATGTCAAAATATTTGGATTATATTTGCCCTATGATTTATCCATCTCATTTTGGAGAAGGAAATTATGGAATTCAATATCCGGATACAGAGCCATTTCTGATTGTAAGAAAGGTGTTAAATGCTTCTAAGGAGAAGCTACAACAAATCCCTGAGGGAGAACACCGTGCGATTGTAAGGCCTTGGCTTCAAGATTTTACAGCGTCATGGATCAAACATTATATCAGATATGGTGGCGAAGAGGTAAGGGCTCAGATTGATGGAGTTTATGAAGCAGGCTATGAGGAATGGCTTCTATGGAACGCATCCACGAATTATTCTGTGGATGGTTTGTTGAAAGATTAATCGTAACCTGTCTATTCCATACGAATATATTTTGAATAAGAATAATATATATCTAATATAGATGACATGGAGGTGTCTCATGGATAGGGCAATCCGTCAAAATGCAAAAATATTATTCTTATTAAAAGGGCTACTATTCTCCTATATTATTACAGCTTTTGTTTTATTAATTCTTTCTTTTTTAATGCTAAAGCTGGATTTATCGGGTATGGTGATTAGCGGCGGTATTAATTTTTCCTATATTATCTCTACCTTTCTGGCAGGCTTTTATGTAGGAAAGAAGGTTGAACAGAGGAAGTTTATTTGGGGATTAATCATGGGAATTGTATATTTTATTATTTTAATGATTGTTTCCTTATTAATGAATCGTGTTTCACCTTTGCCACTAGGAGGGCTCTTCACGGTTTTGGTAATGTGTGGGCTGAGCGGAATGCTAGGAGGTATGATAAGTTAAAAACCTCTTTAATTTAAAGGTCTCTAAAAGAGATGATTGATATTATAGGATTATGGTTTGAATTGTGATTGAAAATTTCACCATAATCCTTTTTTGTCATGTTCAAGCCTCCGAAAAAGGAATTGTAATTTGTTTCTTAATTGATTATACTATGAATGATGTTATATATTTTTATTATCAAATCAAACTAGGACCTATGGAACGGTTATATAGTATAGAGGAATAGGACGTTTTAAAGTAAAAGGAGTTCGGAATGAAGAAGGTGTTAATTACAGGAGCATCTGGTCAATTAGGACTAGCCTTAAATCAACTGTTTAAGGAGAAAGAGGATTATATAATCTACCAAACAGATCGATCTGAGGACTCGGAACATGGAATCATGGCTTTGGATATCAGTGATGAAGAAGCGGTAAATGCCATGATCGACCAGATAAAACCAGAGATCATTATTAACTGTGCAGCTCTAACAGCAGTTGACCTATGTGAGACAGAGGAGCAGATGGCCTACCGTATTAATGCCTTAGGCCCAAAATATCTGGCTGTGGCGGCGGATAAAAAGGATGCGAAACTCATTCATATTTCTACAGATTATGTCTATGATGGACATGCATCTAAGCCTTATCAGGAAGGTGATCCGACAAATCCCCTCAGTGTCTATGGAAGAACAAAACTGGCAGGAGATGAATTTGTTATAAGCCATTGTAAGAAATCATTTGTTCTACGTACCGCCTGGGTATACGGCGAAGGTAAAAATTTTGTGAAAACCATGCTTCGTCTTGCGGATAGCGGGAAATCTATTCGGGTTGTGGCCGATCAGTTTGGTACGCCAACCAGTGCTTTGGAACTGGCAAGAGTAATTCTATTTTTAATGGAAACGGATAGTTATGGTATTTATCATGCTACCTGTGAGGGCAGTACCAGTTGGTATGAATTTGCCTTAGAAATTTTTAGACAGGCCGGTAAGCAAGTATCCGTGGAGCCGATAGCAAGCTCGGAATATCCAACCCCAGCAACCAGACCAAAGTATTCCGTATTGGATAATAAGGCGTTACGAGAGAGACATGGATATACCATGAAACAATGGAAAGAGGCATTTGTAGAATATTGTCAACATACATTTCATTGAACTAGTAAGATTGTAGTTGAATGAAGTTGAATCCATACTAGTTTCATTGACACTGAATTCACATTAGTTAAGTTAGAAGTTGAATACGTAGTCTATAAATAATGAAACGAATGATAAGTATAATATTTGATAGGAAAGATTAGGAGGAAAAGTCATATGAAAACATATCTTGTTACCGGGGGGGCCGGATTTATAGGGTCAAATTTTATTCTCTATATGATGAAAAAGTACAAGAAGGATATTCGGATCATCAATGTCGATATCCTTACCTATGCAGGTAATCTGGAGAATCTAAAGAGTGTTGAGGCTATGGATAACTATAAATTTATGAAAGTGGATATCTGTGATAAAGAGGCTGTGCTGAATATTTTTAATACTTATGATATTGATAGAGTAATCCATTTTGCAGCGGAAAGTCATGTGGATCGAAGTATTCGCAATCCTGAGGTCTTTGTTAATACCAATGTCTTAGGAACCCTAAATCTTCTTAATGCAGCAAAGCTATCATGGGAAACAGAGGATGGCTATTTACCAGATAAGAAATATATACAGGTTTCTACGGATGAGGTTTATGGTGCTCTGGAGGGAGAAGAAGGCTTTTTCTATGAAACAACTCCTTTAGATCCTCATAGCCCTTATTCTGCAAGCAAGGCTTCAGCAGATCTTCTGGTGAAATCCTATGTAGATACCTACCATTTTCCTGCTAATATTACCCGTTGTAGCAATAATTATGGACCTTATCAATTTCCTGAGAAATTGATACCTCTTATGATTAACAATGCTTTAAACGGTAAAAAACTGCCTGTCTATGGAACTGGTATGAATGTTAGGGACTGGCTGTATGTGGATGATCATTGTGAGGCCATTTACTTGGTAGCAGAAAAAGGTAGAATTGGTGAGGTTTATAATATCGGTGGACATAACGAGAAGAAAAATATTGAGATTGTTACCATGATTATCGATACTTTACTAGAGATGCTACCCAAGGAGGATAGTCGTAGAGAATTGATATCCCATGATCTAATTACCTATGTGGAGGATCGGAAAGGACATGATTTCCGATACGCAATTGCTCCAGATAAGATTAAAGAAGAACTTGGGTGGGAACCGGTGACTCCCTTCTCACAAGGAATCAAGCTTACCATTGCTTGGTATCTAGAGAATATGGATTGGATGGAGCGGGTTACCAAGGGGGAATACCAAAATTATTATAAGACAATGTATTCTATATAAAATCCAATGAATGCTTAAAATGTTATCTTTTAAGAGAAAGGTTAGGCTAGATGAGATACGAGGAATTTACATTAGAAGGACGCAATGCAGTTTTGGAAGCATTCCGTTCAGGTAAGACCATAGATCGACTGTTTATCCAGGACGGGAGCCAGGATGGGCCGATCAAATCCATCCTTAGGGAAGCGAAAAAGTCGGATACCATAGTCACTTATGTTAAAAAAGAACGACTGGATCAGCTATCACCGAATGGCAAGCACCAAGGAGTTATCGCTTATTGTGCTGCTTATGGGTATGCTCAAGTAGATGATATATTAAATGCAGCAAAAGAGAAAGGAGAAGATCCATTTATTATCCTACTGGATAATATTGAAGATCCTCATAATCTGGGTGCTATGATTCGAACCGCCCATCAGGCTGGTGCTCATGGTATTATTATACCAAAACGTCGTGCGGTTGGATTGACTGCTACGGTTGCAAAAACTTCCGCCGGTGCAATTAACTATCTACCGGTAGCGAAAGTTACGAATCTATCCAATACTATTGAAGAACTAAAAGAGAAGGGGCTATGGTTTGTTTGTGCTGATATGGATGGAGAATTAATGTACCGGATGAACCTAAAGGGTCCGATTGGATTGGTGATCGGTAGTGAAGGAGAAGGCGTTGGTAGATTGGTAAAAGAAAAGTGCGATTTCGTAGCAAAAATACCAATGTATGGTCAGGTAGATTCTCTAAATGCTTCTGTTGCTATGGGAATCTTGGCTTATGAAATTGTAAGGCAAAGGATTAGCTAAGAGTGATACGCTGGCTAGAAGAAGATTAGGAGGAGATAGGACTTCCTCGAAAGTGGAACTGTTTCATTCACTTTCGATCTGGGGTCCTCTCCAATAAAAATTAATTACGGTAGGACAAGTAAGGAGGCACCTGCATGGCGTCAAAGAAGATCTATGATACATTGTCGGATACGGAAATTGTAGAGCGAATCCGTAATGGAGATCAGCTTGCGATGGATTATCTTCTGGAAAAATATAAATATTTGGTTAGAAACAAAGCAAAAGCCCTGTTTTTGATTGGCGGGGATCGGGATGACTTGATTCAGGAGGGAATGATCGGATTATATAAGGCAATTCGTGATTTTCAAAGTGATAAGGAGAATTCCTTTTTTTCTTTTGCTGATCTTTGCATCTCTAGACAAATCTATAGTGCAATTAAAGCGTCCAATCGGAAAAAAAACATACCATTGAATACATATATTTCCTTATACACGCCGGCCTATGGTGAAAGTGCTGACTCTGAGGATAAAGAAACCTTAGTTGACATAATACACCAAAAAAATGTTTCAAATCCTGAAGAATTAGTTATTGACAAAGAGAATAGTAGTATGATAGAATATGAACTTGTAAGGCGTCTGAGCAACCTAGAGAAACAAGTCTTAGACCTATATATGCAGGATTTAAAATATGTCCAGATCGCAGAAGTGCTTGGTAAAGAACCAAAAACAATCGATAATGCGTTAACAAGGATTAAGACAAAGTTGAATCAGGTGCTGAAGGAAATGTAATGCTGTTGTAGCTCAGATGGTAGAGCACCTCATTGGTAATGAGGAGGTCTGCGGTTCAAGTCCGCCCAACAGCTTTCCGCTCTTTTCTTATCATGGTTATAGGGGAAGAACCGGAGTATCGAGGTGTGGCTCAGTTTGGCTAGAGCGCTACGTTAGGGACGTAGAGGCCGCAAGTTCGAATCTTGTCACCTCGATTTATATTTGTAAACATTATAATTATTTATGGACGAGTAGATTAGCAAAGGCTATATCTGCTCATTTTTTATATTTTTTATTGAATAGGAAAGTTGGTCCTATTCAATAAAAAATTAATATGCATTTAAATTTACTTTTTTTATCGGTAAACCACTTACGGTAAGCCAGTCTAATAAAATCCCAATAGATGGGCAATAATTCCGATGATACCACAGCCCAACATCACAATAATGGGACTAGGCTTCCATTTTCGTAGAACAAATAATCCGGAAAGAAAGAGTATAAAAGCTAAGATATCGAAATTCCGTAAGTTTATGCTAATCCCTTGTTCTCCCCAGAAGGCTAGAATTAATATGGAGAGACCGGCGGATGCAATCATAGCGATAATAGCAGGTCGCAAACCTTCCAAAACACCTTTAACGATTGAAAGGTTCCGATATTTAAAATAGAAATAGGCGAGGGATAGTACGATAAAAAAGGAAGGTAGAACGCAGCCTAGTGTTGCGATCAATGCCCCAGGTAAACCTCCTAATCTTGTGCCTACAAAAGTTGCTGCATTGATTGCAATCGGACCAGGGGTCATTTCGGCAATCGTAACCAAATCTGTAAATTCTGTCATAGAGAGCCATCCGTGCAATTCCACCACTTGATTCTGTATAAGTGGCATAGCAGCATATCCCCCACCAAAACTTAATAATCCAATTAAAAAAAAGCTAATGAATAACTGAAGTAATTCCATTTAAGCCTTCCCCTTTCTGTTTCTTTCCTTAAGAATCGTACTAACTGCTCCAATACTTCCGCAGATTAAAATGATGATAACAACATTGATATCAAAAAAGAAGGTAGCAACAAATCCTGCAAGCATGGTTAGAACGGAGACTATTTTTCTACTTCTAATGATTCCTGTAACCATTCTTAAGACAACATCGGTAATAACTGCTCCTACTCCGGATTGCATTCCTTTCATTAATGCGCTAATAATCCTATTATCTCGAAAGGCTGTATAGAAAAAGGAGATGATTGAGATGATGATCAAGGGAGGAAGAATGGTACCGATTAAGGTAGCCAGGGCTCCCAAAACTCCCGCAATACGATAACCTATAATTAAGGATGCATTAACGGCGATTGCTCCAGGAGATGATTGGGCGATGGCTGTCATATCAAGCATCTCTTCTTCGTGAAGCCATTTAAGTTCATCAACGAATTTCTTTTTTAACAAAGGAATAATAACGAAGCCTCCACCAAAGGTAAATGCGCTGATGTAAAAGGTAGAGCTAAAGAGTTTAAGATATAATGCTAGTTTCTTTTTCATGAATCGAACCTCTTTCTATTAAAGTATGGACTGTATAATTATAAAAATTACGGTTTTATAACCTATTATAAGTCGCCACATCATTATCTTACTTCTTGTAACAATATAATAAAAATAGTATTATATTATATAATTCATAACAAAAACATTATAAATACAAGATAACTTCTAACGAATTGCTTATGTTAGATAATTGCTTATGAATAAGAAAGGAATGAACTATGACTTTACGGCATATGAAGATTTTTGTTACGGTGTGTGCATCGAAAAGTGTTACGGAAGCTGCAAGAAAACTCTATATCGCACAGCCTTCCGTGAGTTTAGCCATAAAAGAGTTAGAGGAACATTATGGCGTGCGGTTATTTGATCGAATTTCAAAAAGGTTATATCTAACCGAACATGGTAAGCAATTGTTAAATTATGCCACCCATATTATCTCCCTCTTTGACAGAATGGAGATGGAGATACAAAATCCGGATTCTGTGGGTACCTTAAGAGTTGGTTCTAGTATAACCATTGGGAATTATTTTTTACCGGATATTGCGAAACAATATAAGCGACAATATCCGCATATTGACTTCTATATGGTTATCGATAACTCGAATGAAATCGAGAAGAAAATCCTATCAAATGAAATTGATATTGGGTTGATTGAAGGCCGCACCCACGATCCCCATGTAAAAAGTATAATCTTTCGGAGGGATGAGTTGGTCTTAATCTGTGGCAAAAATCATCCATTGGCTGAAAAACAATTCGTGGAGTTATCGGAGCTAGAAGATTATGAATTTATCTTAAGAGAGAAAGGAAGCGGTGGACGAGAGCTTTTTGATAGCACCATGATGATTCATAATGTAAACATCAATCAAGTCGGTGAAAGTGTTAGTAATCGAGCAATCATTAAATTGGTACAGAGCGGTATGGGGATTTCTGTACTTCCTTATTTGCTGGTTGAGCAGGAAATAAAGAAAGGAAGTCTAAGGAAGATAAACATAAAAGATGTGGTATTTGAACGAGAATTCTATATCATCTAGCATGAAAATAAATTTTTTCCTAAATCTGTAATTAAATTTATTGAACTATGTAAAGGATTATCGGATCGTAGTACATAATTAAAAGCTAGGAATTGATTTCTATGAATGGTAGTGATATCCTATAATTGAAAATTATTAGAATAGGATCATCAAAATAGTTAGAAGCATTGGTAAGCAAGAAAGAAAATCAGATAATAAATAGTATACTAGCTAATCTTAAATAAATATAAATAATAGATAAAAAGAACAAGGGAAGAAAGATACGGTAAGAAGAAGTTTAAAAAATTCGGTTGATTAGGATCAATGATAAGAAATTAAGAGTATGAGAATATTTTGCGAATAGGAGATTGTGTGCTATGCGAATGTATGATTTGATTAAGAAGAAAAAGCATGGAGAAGAATTAACAAGAGAAGAAATTGCAGGTATGATTAAAGGATATGTGAAAGGAGAGATTCCTGATTATCAGATGTCGGCTATGTTAATGGCAATCTGCTTTCAGGGAATGACGGAGAAAGAAACAGCGGATTTAACCATTGAAATGGCTCATTCTGGCGATATGGTGGATCTATCTGCGATTGAGGGTATTAAAGTAGATAAACATAGTACCGGAGGCGTGGGTGATAAGACAACCTTAGTGATTGGACCGATTGTTGCTGCCTGTGGAGTAAAGGTTGCAAAGATGTCCGGACGAGGTCTAGGACATACCGGTGGAACCATTGATAAATTAGAAGCAATTCCTGGGATGCAGGTGGCCATAGATCAGAAGGAATTCTTTTCTATTGTGAATAAGGTTGGGGTTAGTGTTGTAGGGCAGTCTGGTAACCTGGCCCCTGCAGACAAAATGTTATATGCCTTAAGAGATGTGACAGCAACAGTAGATAGCATTCCCTTAATTTCGTCTTCCATTATGAGTAAGAAACTGGCGGCCGGTAGCGACTGCATTTTGCTGGATGTTAAGACAGGAAGCGGAGCATTTATGAGAACCTTGGATGATTCCATCGCACTGGCAAAACGGATGGTGGCTATTGGGGAGCATGCGGGTAGAAAAACAATAGCAGTGATTACAGATATGGATATCCCATTAGGAAATGCGATCGGGAATTCCTTAGAAGTAATTGAAGCAATTGATACCTTAAAAGGGAATGGACCTAAGGATTTAACGGTAGTATGTATGATATTAGCATCCAATATGCTATATCTTGCCGGTAAAGGAAGTATTGAAGAATGCAATCAACTGGCTAGGGAAGCCGTTAAGAGCGGTGCAGCACTTAAGAAACTAGCTGAAATGGTGGAGGCCCAGAGAGGAGATGCTTCTGTAATCCTAGATCCTTCCAAATTTGAAAAGGCGCCTTATCAATATGTTGTCAAGGCTCCTAAGGAAGGGTATATAAGCCACATGGATACGGAGCAGTGTGGCATAGCATCCATGGTACTAGGTGCTGGTAGGGAAATGAAGGATAGTATCATTGATTACACTGCGGGAATTATTCTGCACAAGAAAACCGGGGAGTATGTTAAGAAAGATGAGGCTCTTGCCACCCTTTATACATCAAAACAAGAGCAATTTGCAAAAGCGGAAGAAATATTAACCAATGCATATACATTTACAAAAGAAGCAGTAACCAATCGTCCATTGATTTTAGCGAAGGTTACTTCAGAGCAGGTGGAAAGGTATTAAAAATAAAAAATTTATAAAAAAGTAATTGACAAAGGGTTTATCCTATTGTATACTAACCCCATTAATTCATATCGAGTAAATGGGATATAAAAAAGAAGGAGGATACTTCATGAGAACATCATTTGCAGTCATGTGTAATACTATGTGTGGCATGTGCATGTGCAGCATGTCTACGAAAGTATGCGCAGAGATAGCGAATGTAGGTTATCATGAAGCAAAGAGGATAAGGGATCATTCTTCTTTGATATAATATAGCAGGTTGAATCATAGTATGATTTTCTTGTTGTAGATAACAAACAGGAGGCTATCAATGCCATCCTGTTTTTTTATTCAATAGAAAATTCTGAGGAATTTCCTATTGAATAAAAAAGCCCTCCGGGAAGGATGCACACTTGTCCTAATTACCTTCTTGCCATTTAGCTTGTTATATTATATCGTAGTAGGAAAGTATTGAATGCTTAGTATAAAATATTACTTTAATACTGTACTAAGTGAAATAATGGAGGTGGAGGATTTGAAGAACTTAAAGCCCATCATTGAGCTGGTGGGGCTTAGTAAGACATATCAAAGTAAAGATAATACCGTTAAAGCTTTGGAAAATATTAATCTTACAATCTATGAAGGTGAGATCTTTGGAATTATTGGTCTTAGTGGTGCGGGAAAAAGTACACTGGTACGATGTATCAATCTTCTAGAGAGACCGACGGAGGGAGCGGTATTATTTGATGGAGCAAATTTAGCATCCATGGAAAAAAAGGAGTTACTCAAGGCAAGACAGTCTATGGGTATGATCTTTCAACAGTTCAATCTATTGATGCAGAGAACGGCTCTTGATAATATCTGTTTTCCCTTGGAAATTGCAGGGGTATCCAAAAAGGAAGCGAAACAAAGAGCGGAGGAACTACTAGAAGTCGTAGGATTAAGCGATAAGGCAAATGCCTATCCTTCCCAGCTATCTGGGGGACAGAAGCAAAGAATTGCAATTGCCCGTGCCTTAGCTACAAGACCTAAGGTATTACTTTGCGATGAGGCAACGAGTGCCTTGGATCCTACTACCACAAGATCAATCTTAAGCCTACTAAAAGAGATTAATCAAAAGCTTGGAATAACGATCGTTGTTATCACTCATGAAATGAAGGTCATTGAAGAAATCTGTAACCGGGTTGCAATTATCGATAAAAGTCAAATTGCTGAAGTGGGTGAGATGGAAGAGGTCTTTGTAAAACCAAAATCGAAGATAGCCAAGCAACTGATCTTCTCTAAGGATACTCACATTGATTCCTTTGTAGGAGAACATAAATGTCGGATCATCTTTGATGGTAGAACTTCCTTTGAACCGGTTATTGCTAATATGGTGCTGGAATGTAAGACACCGGTAAATATACTTTTTGCTGATACTAAAGACATCGACGGAAAGGCTTTTGGACAGATGGTGATACAGCTACCGGATGATGAACTAAGCCGAAAAAGAATCTATGCTTATCTAAACTCAAATCAGATAATCTATGAGGAGGTGAAGGATGATGTGGAATGAAACAGTAATTAAAATGATTGGAATCGGTATTCTAGAGACTTTGTATATGACCTTTTTATCCTCCTTTATCGCTTATCTAATTGGTTTACCTTTAGGTGTTTTGCTGGTTACAACAGATCAAGATGGGATTGCACCTCGACCATTATTAAACAAGGTCGTTGGGGTTATTGTAAACCTAATTCGTTCCGTACCCTTTATCATCCTATTGATCACGGTAATGCCGATTACCAGATTTATTGTAGGAACTACCATTGGATCCAATGCGGTTGTTGTTCCACTCATTTTGGCATCAGCCCCTTACATTGCAAGGTTAGTGGAATCTTCCTTAAAAGAAGTGGATCAAGGGGTAATAGAAGCGGCCCAGTCCATGGGGGCAAATACCAAGCAAATCATATTTAAAGTACTGCTACCAGAGGCGAAACCTTCTCTTGTAATAGGAAGTGCAATAGCAATAACAACCATATTAGGCTACTCTGCCATGTCTGGTTTTGTAGGCGGCGGTGGATTAGGTGATATAGCGATCCGCTATGGATATTACCGAGGCGAAACTCAAATTGCATTGGTAACGGTAATACTTATGGTACTGATTGTTCAGGCGATCCAAGAGTTGGGTGATCGATGGATGAGGCGTACCGATAAGAGATTAAATTAGATTATTGTGAAATTAATAAAGTAGCTTAAATTATATTTCTCAATATAAAAAAGTTGAATTTATCAAAGGTTCAGGAAATATACTAAAGATAAATTATAAGGAGATATATTTGATTATAATTCAACCCAACAACATTACTTATATAATATGAAAGAGGAGGAATCTATTATGAAGAAAATAGCATCAATTTTATTAGCTGTGGTTCTAGTAGCTGGAGTTCTAACAGGATGCCAAACAAAGAAGAAATCAGGAGAAATCGTGGTAGGAGCAAGTACAACTCCCCATGCAGAAATCTTAGAGCAAACAAGAGATCTCTTAAAAGAAGCGGGATATGAGTTAAAGATAGTTGAATATTCCGACTATGTACAGCCGAATATGGCACTGGATAGTGGTGATTTAGATGCGAACTACTTCCAACACCAGCCTTACCTAGATCAGTTTAATGCTGATAATGGTACCGACATCGTATCTGTAGCAACCATTCATTATGAGCCTTTCGGTATCTATGCTGGTAAGACAGCTTCCATTGATGCACTGGAAGCAGGAGCTCAGATCGCAGTACCGAACGATACAACAAACGAAGCGAGAGCATTGATGCTTTTGGAGGCCCAGGGCTTAATCACATTGGCTGAGGGAGCAGGTCTAAATGCAACCATTAATGATATCGTAGATAACCCAAAGAACCTTGAAATTGTAGAAATTGAAGCTGCTCAGCTTTCCCGTTCACTTCAGGATGTGGATATGGCAGTTATCAATGGAAACTATGCAATACAAGACGGTTTAAATGTAGCTAAGGATGCTTTGGCAGTTGAGGATAAAGATTCCGTTGGTGCAGAAACCTTTGGTAATGTTCTTGCAGTAAAAGCCGGAGATGAAGATAGAGAGGATATTAAAGCGCTAATTGATGCATTAAAGAGCGATAAAGTAAAACAATATATTAATGATACTTATGAGGGAGCAGTAGTACCTCAGTTCTAATGAAAAAAAAGCTGTTGATAATGTAGATCTGCATTAATCAACAGCTTTTTTTGTGATTATCTGAAGCAAAGTACTTATCCTTATAAATTGATGGTTTCTAACAATGATAGGAAGAGAAATTAAGCAGTTATTTGTGAAATATAACCGAAAAAATTGGTGGATAACTTTGACAGCCCGTAATTTATTATGAAATATTGCTTCCAATGTAATTACATGATACTATAAATATAGGATAAGTTAATAACTTTTTTGAACGGACAGGGGGGTATCGTTTGAAAGATATACGGAAACATAAACGCATTTATTTACTAACTCTTATTCCGCTTTCTTTTCTTTTGGTTTTTATAGCGAAGCAAAGTAGTTTCTTTGCGGAGCAGATTTTTGCTCTGTCTGTCTATAAATGGATCTCTCAGATTGTTTCTGTAGTAACCCAAGTTGTTGCATTTTCTCTGGCTGAAGTTCTAATTATACTTTTGCCAATCATACTACTTTTTATCTTTATCCGTTTCGTGATAAAGCTTTTAAACGATAAGGAAACCCGGACACATAGATTAATTATGGGTATTATCAATGTACTTTGTGTTGGCAGTGTAGTCATGTTTCTATTTGTTATTACAGCGGGGATAAACTATTATCGTTACCCCTTTAGCTACTACTCGAATCTAGAGGTTCGAGATTCTTATGTGGAGGAATTGTATGCTTTAACAATGAGTTTGACAATGGATGCCAACAAATATCGTGAGATGACCATATCGGATTCATCCGGAGTGTTCCAGCTTTCTACGGATCTGTATGAGCTTGCAGATCTTGCTGCAGAAGCAATGGACTTGTTAGCTGAAGAGTATCCTGTATTATCAGGACCTCACAGTGCACCCAAACCAATCATGTCCTCTGCTCTTATGTCCTACACTGAGATAACGGGTATCTTTTTTCCATTTACCATGGAGGCGAATGTCAATGTTGATATCCCAGACTACTCGATTCCATCCACCATGCTCCATGAGCTGGCACATCTGCGAGGTTTTATGCGGGAGGATGAGGCAAACTACATCGCATATCTAGCAGGAATGAAATCAAACCATCCGGACTTGAATTATAGCAGCACGATGATGGCCCTGATTATATCCGGGAATGCCTTATATGACCAAGACAAAGATCTATATTTTGATATCAGAGATCATTATTCCGAAGCGGTAATAAGGGATATTCGCGCCAATTCACAATATTGGCAGCAGTTTGAAGATACGGCAGTAAGTACGGTATCCAATAGAATCAATGACACCTATTTGAAGGTGAATGATCAAACAGATGGGGTAAAAAGTTATGGTAGGATGGTAGATCTTCTTCTGGCAAAGTATAGAAAAGAAAGATTAGAAATGATAGAATAAGTAGATATAACAAAGAAATTATAAAAAAGTTAAAATGTTTTAAAGAGAGCCTTTTATTACAAAATTATATTACAAAGTATGTAAATAAATCTGTAATAATTGGGCTCTCTTTTTTTATAAATTAGGATTTAGAATATTAATTATCATAAAAAAATCACAAAATATGAAGAATAATGTAGAAAAAACTCAACAAATGCAATATATGATCATAGAATAATTAGTATGAGGGGTAAAATAGAGGGTTGTATTTTTAAGAAATTATGTTATAATTATTACGTAATTGTTAACAGAAACAATTATTTAATCCAAAAATGTAATAGTTTGAGGAGATTTAAAATGAAAACAACAAAGAAACTTCTGGTTACTCTTTTTACGACGGTTATACTTCCAATCTGTTTCGGGCAGTCAGCACTTGCATCCGAATTAGATGGGAATGAACAGCAACAGATACAAGAAGCAACCATTGAAGGAGAAAGTCAAGATCTAAAAGACACAGACGAGAATGCTGTGCTGATATCCGGTGGCATTATCTATGCTGTAGATGGAGAGCTTCCTGAATTTTATGTAGATGAACATGGTCAGATTTACATAGGTTCAGAAAAGCAGGAGGAATCGGGAGATCTCGAAGAAAATATAGAAGAAAACCTTGATATAGATACAAAAGAGAAGGTAGAAGAACAAAAGACGGAAGAAGAGCAAAAGAAGAAAGAAGAACAAAAGACGGAAGAAGCTGAAGAGAACAAAGATAAAAATGAGAAAAAGAAGAAAGACAAGAAACCGTCTTACTCCAAGAAAGATTTAAGATTATTGGCAGGTTTAGTTTATTCGGAAGCAAGAAATCAATCCTATGAAGGTATGCTTGCAGTAGCTAATGTAGTATTAAATCGAGCTAAAAGTGATATTTATTGGCATGTTGATACGATTGAAGAAGTAATTTACGATAAAAAGTGGTCAGTTCAATTCTCCGTAACAGTCAAGAATAAAAGTACGGGTAAAAGTATATTGGATAAGGCACTGGATCGATATGATTCCTTCGTTGCGGGAAATAGCAACGATGCCTGTATGGAACGGGCAATCAAAGCAGCAAAAGCTGCACTTGAAGGTGAGAATAATATAGGAAAATTCTTATGCTTCAATGCATATAGTAGTTCCTCTTCAAGTATTAAGAAAAAGTATGATTATAAAATTCTTGGAGATCATATCTTTTATAGAACAAAGTAATTTAGTATAGCAATTGATTAGAGTTAGATAGCAAAGTTAATTTTACGAAGGGTTTTAGCATAGATGTAAGCTAAGACCCTTTTTCTATAATTTTATCATGATAAATAAGCTGCGAAAGCGAAAATCCATAGCCTTAATGAGGTAGAAGACAAGCCGAAGGAATTTTATTTTGCCCTTTTAAGTTATTAGGAATTGTGGTATTATATAACATATGTAATTTGCCTGAGAAAATTCACACATTTTGTAAGTGAAAACCGAACGCTTAGTCATACGTAGGACTTTGTTGAATACGTAAGAGATGATTTGGAAACTAACTTTCATTATAGGATATGAACATTATATTAGCCAGGAGGTTTCAAATATGGATAATAAAGATAGAATAGAAGAAGTAAAAGAGAACGATGATAAGGTAGTTGTTTCAAAAAACTTTATTGAGCAGATCATAGACAAAGATCTTGAAGAAGGCCGTGTGAAAAGTATTGTAACAAGATTCCCACCGGAGCCCAATGGATACCTCCACATAGGACATGCCAAGTCAATTTTATTAAATTATGGACTAGCCCAAAAATATGGTGGAAAGTTTAATCTTCGTTTTGACGATACCAATCCAATGAAGGAAAAAACCGAATATGTTGAATCGATCATCGAAGATGTAAAATGGGTTGGTGGTGACTATGAAGATCGACTTTTCTTTGCATCCGATTATTTTGATCATATGTACGAGGCAGCCATTAAATTGATTAAAAAAGGAAAAGCCTTTGTCTGTGATTTAACTGCAGAGGAAATCAGAGAATATCGTGGAACCTTAACAGAACCCGGTAAAAATAGTCCTTATCGTGATCGATCGATCGAAGAGAATTTAAGATTATTTGAAGAAATGAAGGATGGTAAATACCCGGATGGATCAAAGGTTCTTCGGGCAAAGATTGATATGGCCTCTCCGAACATGAATATGAGAGACCCAGTAATCTATCGTATAGCAAGAATGTCCCACCATAATACAGGAGATAAATGGTGCATTTATCCGATGTATGACTTTGCTCATCCGATCGAGGATGCAATTGAAGGGATCACCCATTCCATTTGTACTTTAGAATTTGAGGATCATCGTCCTCTCTATGATTGGGTAGTTAGGGAATTAGAATATGAAAATCCACCAAAGCAAATAGAATTTGCTAAGTTGTATCTAACGAATGTGATAACAGGTAAGAGATACATTAAAAAACTAGTGGATGATGGTATCGTAGATGGTTGGGATGACCCTAGATTGGTAACAATCAGTGCTTTAAGAAGAAGAGGCTTTACTCCGGAATCAATCCAGAATTTCATGGAACTATGCGGTGTATCCAAGAGTAATAGTTCTGTAGATTATGCAATGTTAGAATACTGTATCCGGGAAGACCTAAAGCTAAAAAGGCCTAGAATAATGGCAGTATTAGATCCGATAAAATTAGTTATAACGAACTATCCGGAAGGTCAGGTAGAATATCTAGAGGCTCCAAACAATCAAGAAAATGATGAAATGGGAACAAGACAAATACCATTTAGTAAGGTCTTATATATTGAGCGGGATGACTTTATGATTGATCCACCGAAGAAATACTTCCGCCTGTTTCCAGGAAATGAAGTCCGTTTAATGAATGCTTATTTTGTAAAATGTGAGAGCTATGTTACAGATGAAAACGGGCAAGTAACAGAGGTACATTGCACCTATGATCCAGAAACGAGGAGTGGTTCTGGTTTCAGTGGGCGTAAAGTAAAGGGAACCATCCATTG
This sequence comes from Clostridiales bacterium, assembly GCA_012519195.1. Lineage (GTDB taxonomy): Bacteria > Bacillota > Clostridia > Lachnospirales > Lachnospiraceae > Mobilitalea. The sequence continues at coordinate 21,850 of JAAYQP010000207.1, forward strand.
GGTTGCAGCGGATACTGCGGTTCAAGCTGAAGTTCGTTTATATGAGAATATTGTAGACGAGGAAAAGGGAGTATATAATGAGGACGGAAGCCTTAATTTGAATCCGAATTCTATTACAATATTAAAAAATTGCTATATTGAACCTAGTATTGTTGGTGAAGTTCCCCCGGCTAGTTTCCAATTCCTAAGACAAGGATATTTTTGCCTAGATTCAAAAGATTCTAAACCGGATCATCTTGTATTTAATCGAATCGTATCGCTTAAGAGTTCCTATAAACCCGTCTGATTGGGAATTATACTAAAAACTTTGATAAGAAGCGAAAGAGAATTGGCAGCCTAAATAGCCAATCCATACACAAGAAACGGAGGATAAGAGATTGTCTAATTTGTTTTCTGGATTAGAGGCTTTTGGCCTTAAAAATTTATCCAATATGGATATTTATGAGGATAAGGAGAAAGAGGAAAAAAGTAACCAGAAGGAAGAGAAAAAAAATAACTTTGATGAGGCGGATATTATATTTGATAAAACCTATACCTGCCCTGTGTGTGATAAAGAATTTAAATCTAAAATGGTTAAGTCAGGTAAGGTTAAGCTACTGAATCTAGATTCGGATTTAAGACCAAGGTATCACTATGTAGATCCATTAAAATATGATGTAATTGTATGTCCTCATTGTGGGTATGCTGCATTGAATCGTTTTTTTAAGTATGTTACTTCAATACAAGCAAAATTGATTAAAAATAATATTTCCTCATCCTTTAAGGGAATCAATGAAGAGAGCGAGATCTATAGTTATGATGATGCAATTATAAGACATAAGCTTGCTCTGTTAAATGCAATCATTAAAAAATCGAAAACATCCGAGAGAGCATATACCTGTCTTAAGCTGGCATGGATTCTAAGAGGAAAGGTAGAAAGTCTACCAGAGAATACTTCGGATTACAAAAAGCAGGTTGAGGAGCTTGGTAGGGAAGAACTTGAATTTATTCAAAAAGCCTATGAAGGATTTGAGGAAGCATTCAGTACAGAAACATTTCCTATGTGTGGAATGGATGAAAATACAGTCACTTTACTATCCGCAGATCTTGCCAGAAGAATTGGAAAATATGATGAGGCTGGACGATGGATTTCTAAAGTACTGATCTCTCGTGATGCAAATGAACGCATTAAAGCCAAGGCAAGAGAAATCAAAGATAAGCTTCAGGAAGTTAAAACAGACCAATAAAGAGGCAATTATGTAAGATACAAAAAACGAGAAAAGGCAGGTATTGATTTGAAGGAAAAATTATATACCATACCGGTAAACGATGCTTTTGATCATGACAGTGAATGTCCCCTCTGTGCCATGTATCATAGCTTGGAAACCAATGCAATTGAATTCACCATGGGGCCTAGCTATATGGAAGATGATATTCGGGAAGCTACCTCTAGGTTGGGCTTTTGCGATACGCATTTGCATCAACTCTATCAAAATCAAAACAGACTAGGCTTGGCTTTAATCCTGAAATCCCATATGGACAAGTTGATTAAGGAAACACAAAAGCTCTCTAACTCAGGCGGAAAGTCTGGCGGTTCCTTCTTTTTTAAGAAGAAGGATGAGACTTCTGGAATTGTTTCTTATTTAAATGAGATGGAGGAAACCTGCTTTATCTGTAATAAAATCAACGACACATTTGAACGGTATATTGCAACAATATTCCATTTATATCGTCATGAGAAGAATTTTCGTGAAAAGTTTAATTTGTCAAAAGGTTTCTGCACAAGTCACTATAAGACTCTATACTCCAGTTCTACTTTATACCTACATGGGGAAGAGCTGAGTAACTTCCAAATGGAGCTCAATAAACTTTATCTGGATAATATGAAGCGGGTTCGCGATGATTTAGAATGGTTTATTAATAAATTTGATTATCGCTATGCCAATGAGCCTTGGAAGAATGCAAAGGATGCACTTCCAAGGGCTATGCAAAAAACCAATGGGATCCTTGCTGATTGAAGTAGATTTTCTCTAAGAATTTATAATAAGATGCTACAATGTGTATTATATTGGTAAATAAGGAATATACTAAAATAGCATAATATCATAATGGATAAAAAAGTTATTGCCAGTATGGTAATGACTTTTTCTTTGTGAGTTTCCACATTCCATACGCAATGGAATATAAGGGATTACTTAGATAAATAAAGAAAAAATGAGATAAATTAAGAAAAAAAGAGTAAAACAGAGAATATATTGAAAAATGCACTGTTTTAGAAGAGAAGTGAAGTTGCATATTAAAGGCAAATTTACTAATATATAAACTATCAGTTAGCACTCAATTGAGGTGAGTGCTAATAATCTCTAATTCGGGGGTTTCCCAATAAATTCAAAAGGAGGAATATTAATGAAACTTGTACCTTTAGGAGACAGAGTGGTATTAAAACAATTATTGGCAGAAGAAACTACCAAATCAGGTATTGTATTACCTGGCCAGGCAAAGGAAAAGCCACAGCAAGCAGAAGTAGTTGCAGTAGGTCCTGGTGGTATGATTGATGGAAAAGAAGTTACCATGCAGGTAAAAGTTGGGGACAAAGTTATATATTCTAAATATGCTGGAACCGATGTTAAGCTTGATGATGAAGAGTATATCATCGTTAAGCAAAATGATATTCTTGCTGTAGTAGAAAACTAATTAAGGAGGTAGGATTAATATGGCTAAGGAAATTAAATTCGCTGCAGAAGCACGGGCAGCATTGGAAGCCGGTGCTAATAAATTAGCAGAAACAGTTAAAATTACATTAGGTCCTAAGGGAAGAAATGTTGTACTTGATAAATCATTTGGTGCGCCTCTAATTACCAATGACGGCGTAACGATTGCGAAAGAAATTGAATTAGAAGATCCTTTTGAAAATATGGGTGCACAGCTTGTAAAAGAGGTTGCTACTAAGACAAACGACGTTGCTGGTGATGGTACAACAACCGCTACCGTTCTAGCTCAGGCTATGATTAAAGAGGGAATGAAAAACCTAGCAGCTGGTGCAAATCCTATTATTCTTAGAAGAGGTATGAAGAAAGCTACAGAGATTGCCGTTGATGCTATTTCTAAGATGAGCTCTACCTTACAAGGTAAGGAGCAAGTTGCAAGAGTAGCTGCAATTTCTGCTGGTGATGATGAAGTAGGTCAATTAGTTGCAGATGCTATGGAGAAGGTTTCTAACGATGGTGTTATCACAATCGAGGAATCCAAGACCATGAAGACAGAGCTTGACCTTGTTGAAGGTATGCAATTTGACCGTGGTTATGTATCTGCTTATATGTGCACAGATATGGATAAAATGGAAGCTAATTTAGAGGATCCATATATCCTAATTACAGATAAGAAGATTTCCAATGTTCAAGAAATCTTACCACTCCTTGAGCAAGTAGTTCAAAGCGGAGCTAGATTACTTATAATCGCTGAGGATGTAGAAGGTGAAGCCTTAACTACCTTAGTTCTTAATAAACTCAGAGGAACCTTCCAGGTAGTAGCGGTTAAAGCACCAGGCTATGGCGACAGAAGAAAAGCAATGCTTCAGGACATCGCTATCTTAACCGGTGGTACCGTTATCACTGATGAATTAGGTCTTGATTTGAAGGAAGCAACATTAGAGCAGTGTGGTCGTGCAAAATCTGTTAAGGTTCAGAAGGAAAATACCATTATTGTAGACGGCGAAGGCAAGAAGGAAGAGATCCAAGCTAGAATTAGCCAGATTAAGGCACAAATTGAGGAGACTACCTCTGAATTTGATAAAGAAAAATTACAGGAAAGATTGGCTAAGCTTACCGGTGGTGTAGCTGTAATCCGCGTTGGTGCAGCAACTGAAACCGAGATGAAAGAAAATAAACTTCGTATGGAAGATGCTTTAGCAGCTACAAGAGCAGCAGTAGAAGAAGGTATCTTACCAGGCGGTGGTTCTGCTTATATCCATGCTTCCAAAGAAGTAGCTAAACTTGCAGCAGATTTAGAAGGAGACGAGAGAACTGGTGCTAATATCATCTTAAAAGCACTAGAAGCTCCATTATATTGCATCGTTTCCAATGCTGGTCTGGAAGGCTCTGTAGTTATTAGCAAGGTTAAAGATAGCAAACCAGGCATCGGTTTTGATGCTTTAACAGAAAAATATGTTGATATGGTAGAAGCAGGTATCTTGGATCCTACTAAGGTTACCAGAAGTGCTCTGCAGAATGCAACCAGTGTTGCTTCCACCTTATTAACAACAGAATCCGTTGTTGCTAATATCAAATCCAATGAACCTGCAGTTCCAGCAGGCGGTAACATGGGTATGATGTAATCCGACTATAAATTATTTTCTAATAAATTAATAAAAAAAACACCTGGAAATCATATTGTATCTCCAGGTGTTTTACTATTCAGAATTACTTTTCCTTTCGATCTGTTCCAGCTCCTTAAAATACTCATCAATTCCGTCACAGATACCGGCAACAATTTTATTCTGATAGCTTTTTTTCTGCATCAGTTTATCTTCTTTTTCATTCGTCATAAATCCCATTTCAATTATGGAAACCGGTAACTTACTCCAATTGATACCGCTCATGTCATCTCTGGCAATCGCACCTCGATTTTTAGCACCAGTGGTTTTACAGAGGGAATCTACAATCTTTTCGGATAGAAGCTTGCTTTCCTTACTGATTGAGGACACATAGGGATTATCCTTGGAGGGATAAAGAGTACTTGCCCCGTTCGCTTTTGGATTAGTAGATCCATCCGCATGGATTCGGATAAAAATATCTGCATCACTTTCATTAGCGATCTCAGCTCGTTCTCGGTTACTAAGGTTTACATCATGGGAATTACGAATCATAATAACTTCATAGCCTCTATTACTTAATTCTTTCTTAACTTTTTTGGCGATCGTCAAGGTTAATTTATACTCTGGCACTCCGGTAGAGACACCCTGTGTACCGGAACTGACCTTTGCTTTGGTTTGTGTTGCCCCCGGACCGATTGGCTCTTTTTCATAGTTCCCTTTGCTTTGATGTCCGGCGTCGATCGCAACCTTATAGACTACCGAGGGGGATTCCTTTTTTAGAACTTTTTTAGGGACATTTTCCGGTGAATCCAAGGTGTTTTGTGATTCAGATACTGCTCTAGTAGGAAAAGCAGTAATTAGGTTTCTCTCTCTAATTCCATACTCCGATACATCACTTGCCGAAGAGGAGGACGTATTTACAAATAATAATAGTAGAACTCCTATTCCAAACAGGATAAAAGTTATTAGTCCAAATCTTAGCATTCTATAATTCAAACGATCACCTCTTGTAACTCTTAATTCTTCTAATCTATAGTATATCCAGTAATAAAGTCAAAAATAGGTCAAATATAAGGCAATATTAAGGTTGTTTTGACATTGGTTATATGCCTGAAATACTTGATGCAATATGCCTTTAATATTTGCCTGCAATATTTGCCTACATTATTTGCATGCGATACTTGTTACTAATGTTTGCTTGTTATGTTTGTTTAATTGCAATGGGGGAGTCCTTGATAAAGATAATGCTTGACAGATCAAGTGAGATTGGCTATGATTAAGCAGTAATAATTACATAGTATAATTAAAATGCTAGGGGAGCCCAGGCTGAGAGGTATGTTAAGCACATACTGACCCTCACTACTTGATCCGGATAATACCGGCGGAAGGAAGCAATCAAGTGGCCCCTCCTATGCGATTAAAGGAGGTTTTTTTATGTTTCAAAAAGTTTTTGATTTCTTTGTCTATACGGATACGTCCTATGAACCGTATAGCTATTACCCCACAATGGCTGGTAATATTGCGATACTAGTTGTGATTGTTCTATTGCTGATCCTTATGTTGGCATTTGGGGGAACTGGTAAGAAAATGCAGGCGAAACAACTGGCCTTTTCTGCATTGGCAATGACTTTAGCCGTTGTGACATCTCTTTATACCGTAGTTGAGTTTCCTTTTGGCGGCTCCATTACCTTATTCCGTATGTTCTTTATCTGTCTCATTGGTTACCTATATGGTACGAAAGCTGGAATTATTACCGGTATAGCCTATGGATTATTAGATTTTATCCTAGGACCATATGTTATTCATCCGTTACAGATGTTATTAGACTATCCTGTAGCTTTTGGATTGTTGGGGTTATCCGGTGTATTTATCAACGCAAAGTTTGGCATTATTAAAGGGTATATACTAGGTGTATTAGGAAGATATCTCTGCCATGTTATTACCGGCTTTATCTTTTTCTCTGAATATGCTGGTGACCAGCATCCAGTCATATACTCTATGATTTATAATGCTTCCTATATTGTTCCGGAAGCGATTGCTACGATCCTAATTCTATCAATACCAGCAGTAAGAAAGGGTCTGATGGAAGTAAAAAGGATGGCAATGGAAGGCTAATAGAGGGGGTAATTCCATCCTTCATTTTTCAGTGAAGGATGGAATTACCCCTGTTTATAATTATTATAGTTCTGCCATTCTAGTTACTGCAACATAGATACCAGATATTCGATACCAAGTAGGTAAGTCAACAATACCAGTTGCAGGCATATTAAATGTTTGCTGAAAGGTTCGTACTGCCTCAGCTGTTCTTTCGTCGTATTGACCATTTACTGCCACCTTTGGTATGGCAATATAGGTATCTGCAATCCGATTTAGTTGTTCCTGTATCATTCTGACATTACCACCGGAGGCTCCAATGTTGAGGTTCTGTCCCGGCCAAGATGCCGGAACTCCTGCTACTTGTGGAGCGGTATTAATAAACATATCATTACCATAAAAATGGCGAATAATTTCAATGGCGGAATAACCTTGGTCACCTAGATCTTTTGAGCCCCATTGGGTCATCCAATTCGGACATTGTACTTGATAACCATCACAATATTGGGTTAGGATAGGTTGCTTAACATTCGGCCTTGATAAATAATTAACAAATAATTGGTCCACAGCAAGACCGATATTACTATAGATATTCCTTCCAGGGATCCATTTGTGGTCGAAGGCAGTAGAGGAGGTGACAGTAAAGTTGTAGCCCTGGTTTCGATACCATTCTGTAAATACTCGGTTTAAGGTGAAGGAAAGAATTGCCAATATATTTGCTTGAATGGTAGCTTCCGGCCAGGTTGCATAAATTTCACTGGATGCAACATTCTTAATATAGTCGCGAAATCGAACATAGTGATTGGTTGCTGAGGTATCTGTTGGTGGCCCGTCATGTACAACGACAAATTCTGGGATTACAACATTTTGCAGAACAATTTCGCCACTTTCCGCTGTATCTTTTATTTCTGCTTCTGCGATCTTAGGAGGATAATCACCGAATAGAGTATGGGGAGGGATTACATAGAGGGATTTATCCTCTTCCGTTCCCATTTCTCTTAAGGTGGACTCCTGAAGTGCTGTGACTTCTGGAAGGACTTCCGCTCCCTGAACGGTTAGAGGTGCAAACCCCTCAGCATTAACCTGTATGGTATAGGTTGCGTAGGGCTGCTCTTGGGAAGGTGCAAGACTATAATCAATTGGTGGAGCTTCCAGTTCGATTTCTTCCGTTAAGCCAGAAGCATCTGTAGTGAGCTGCTCAAGTGTAGAATTTGGTACACCGGTATAGGAGATTGCAACGGTAGCATTTTCAATTGGTGCTAAATTTTCTGTGGTGCATCGTACCTGAAGGCGGCCAAAGTTTTGTGTATCCATCTGGGCAGGATAGATTCTATACGGATTGACCACCTTTTGCTTTGGTACATAGGATTTAAACAGATACATAGATTTTACCTCGAATCAATCATTTAATAATAAAATATGATAAAAATATAACCTTGTGTCATAATTATTCTGCCATTCTGGTTACAGCAACATAAATGAAAGATATCTTATACCAGGTAGGCATGTCGACAATTCCATTAGCGGGTAAACCAAAGATGCTTTGAAAGGTTCTGACCGCTTCCGCTGTCCTTGGACCGTAGATCCCATCTACCGCAATTCTTGGAATTGCAGGGTATGCCGTTGAGATTGCATTTAATTGCTCCTGAATGATTCGGACATTTTGGCCGCTTGAACCAATCGTTAGGTTAGAACCGGGCCAGGAGGAAGGAACACCGGATACCTCTACTGCAGTATTGATGTAGATGGAGTTTCCGTAAAAATTGCGAAGGATTTCGATGGCGCTATACCCTTCATCTCCTAAGAATTTGGAACCCCATTGAGTCATCCATCCGGGGCATTGAACGCGGTTACCATCACAGTATTGTGTTAGGATTGGCTGGCGAACATTCGGCCGGGACAAATAATTTACAAATACAGAATCTACAAGGACACTAATATTATCATAGATATTTCTTCCAGGAATCCATTTATGGTCGTAAGCGGTAGAAGAAGTGATGGTAAAATTATATCCTTGGCTACGGTACCATTCTGTAAATACACGATTTAAGGTAAAGGATAGGATAGCAAGGATATTAGCATAAATGGTTGCTTCTGGCCAAGTAGCATAGATTTCACTACTGGCGACGTTTTTTATATAATCTCGAAAGCGAACATAATGATTTTGTGCAGCAGGATCGTCAGGAGGTCCATCATGAACGATAACAAATTCGGGGATAACAACCTGTTGTAGGACAATTTCTCCGGTTTCTATTGTGGCCTTAATCTCATCCTCAGGTATTTTGGGTGGATATTCAGCAAAGAGGGTATGGGGAGGTATAACATATAAGGCACCCTGCTCCGGTTCCGGTTCTAAGATTAAGGTAGAAGCTTGCTCTGTTGTAACATTAGGGAATACTTCGGTGCCATTAACCGTAACGGGACGAAAGGCCGGTGCTGTAATATCGACATTGTAATTGGCGTAGGGCTGTACGGTTGTTGGTTCCATACTATAATCAATGGAAGGGGCAGGTAAAGAGATTACTTCCGTAAGACCAGAATCATCTGTTACCAGCTGTTCAAGGATATTTTCTGGATTGTCTGGAGAGGTAATCGTAACCGTTGCACCAGCAATTGGAGTCAAGTTTTGAGTTGTAGCACGTACCCGAAGGTTTCCTAAAGATTGGGTTCCCATTTGGGCCGGGTAGATTCGGAAGTTATTGGCGGTTTTCCTGATCTCAGAGGAGAATATAGGCTTCATTTTAATTTCAATCCTTTCTATAAGCACAGAAAAGCAGTTCGGACCCTGCTTATTTGCTCCTGTTCAGGGGATGATCGGACCCCCTGATTTAAAAAATATCTATTACTAAATTATGTATTATTAGAGTATTATGTGCTTCTTAAGATAGAACAAAGGTATGATAAGTTATCTAAAATAGCGCATGATTTTTAATCCAGAAAGGGTCTCCCTATAGAATAAAAATCATGCGCTATTGTTTTTCGTTTTGATGTGATAGAGTGAAGTTTGCAAACTTAAAATTTAGTGTTTGGCAGGTATGATCTCTAGCCAATATCCATCCGGGTCATTAATGAAGTATATTCCCATACTTGGATTTTCGTAACAGATACAATTCATTTCTTTATGCTTCTTATAAGCTGCATCATAATCATTGGTCTTAAATGCTAGATGGAACTCATTATCTCCAAGATTATAGGGTTTGTTCCAATCTCTGAGCCAGGTAAGTTCTAAGAGATGATTTGAGGAACCATCACTTAGGTATACTATGATAAATTCACCGGATTCCGGTTCGATTCTTCTACATTCCTTCAAACCCAGAGCCTGCTCGTAAAAGGTTAAGGATTTTTGCAAATCAAGTACATTAATATTATTATGTGCAAAGGTAAAATTCATATAAAAACCTGCCTTTCTATAAAGTGATATCAATATAATAACATAATGTTTGGTTATAGCAATCTATTTTCTATAAAAAGAACCAGGAAACCAAAATTGGCTGCCTGGTTCTTTTAAGATATCATTAATTATTCTTAGTTACTGTATTTTCTGCTTTACTTCCAGAAATTACTTCTTGTTTTTGTTCCGTTTTGCTAGACTCAGTAGTTGCTGCTTTATCTTCTTCCTTACTGCTTAGATCAAAGCGCTTATTCAAGAATTGATCCAGAGCATCAACTAAGGAAACTGATCCATCTTTCGTAGCATCAGAGCCGCTGCCGTTAAAGAAATCTTCTAAAGCTTTTAATAAATCCGATTCTGATATCATACCCAATTCAGGGCGATTATTAAAGTAAGATTGTAAAGCGGAAGTATTATCCGGATCGGTCACGATGAGGGTACATACGGCAAATTTGTTATTCCCATAGCTGTCTTTGGCATCAATCTCTGCAAATAAATAAGTAAGTCCTAAACCCTGTGCCGTTACCCTGCCGCCGGTACTTACCGTTGCTATAGAAGGATCATAGCTAGAAAATCTGGCAACCTCTGCGGTATTACTGGGCTTAAGTATCACCTTTAATAAATCACTCTGGTTTAAGCCTAAAATAATACGGGACTTAGTTAATCTGACACTGAAAGCCGGTGGTCCTACCGTAACATCGCAGGTTAAGCTTTCAGTAGTAATACCATCCTTGATTGTGGCTGTAATTACAG
>JAAYQP010000208.1 GCA_012519195.1 Clostridiales bacterium
AAACCTTATCCTATAAGAAAGTTGGAAATGTGGATGGATATCTAATTTACGGCGGAAAATGTGGAGAAGAGATGAAACTTCTGGCAGAGGTTTCTGACGATACCACAAGCTATAATGTAAAGGGTCTAAAGCAAGGAACGAATTATAAGTATATGTTGATCTGATATATGGATATGTTGAATGTATCTGCTATCGGATAGAACAAGGAATAATAGAAATACTAAGTAAGAGAATATCAGTGGATCAAGAAATGCTCCACGGTGGACAGAAAGAGGTTAATCATGTTACAAGATGTAGAAACTATTTTATTTAACGAACAAGTATTAGCAAATAGAGTACACGAATTAGGAGAAGAAATTTCTAAAGATTATGCCGATGAAGAAGTTTTACTGGTAGGTATTTTAAAAGGCGCCAGTGTATTTTTGTCAGATCTAATCAGACATATTAGTATACCTGCTTATATTGATTATATGGTAGTCTCTAGTTATGGTAATTCAGCAGAAACTAGTGGAGTGGTTCGTATTATAAAGGATTTAGAGGAAAATATAGAAGGGAAGAATATTATTATCGTAGAAGATATTATAGATACAGGGCTAACCTTAGCATATTTAAAGCAAAACTTATTAAGTCGTAATCCCAAATCACTAAAAATCTGTACTCTTTTGGATAAACCTGCAAGAAGAGAAAAGGAGATATTGATAGATTATAAGGGATTTGAAGTTCCTGATGAATTCATAATAGGATATGGAATCGATTATGCTGAAAAGTATAGAAATCTACCATTTGTAGGTTTGCTAAAAAGAGAAGTTTATGAGAAAGAATAATAAGCTTATTCTTTTTAAAAATAAGCCCCAGTTTTTATTTGATTTCAAGTAAAATAGATCTAGTTTCATTTTATCGTTTTTGTGAAAAGTCAATATTGTTACTTGGTAAAATAATTGTTAAGTAATAAAGTGATGGTGTATGTTTCCTAAGAACATACACCATCACTTTATATAAAGACCTTCTTTTGAATTTTATACCGTAAACTTTTGTACCTCATGAACTAGATAATCGGAGTTCTTATTCAAATTCATGGCTGATTTATTTAGACTTTCAACCGAATCAACCTGATCGGCTGCTGTTTGATTAACATTATTGGTGGAAGCTGCGATTTCTTCCAGTACGGCTGAGATATTCTCGATTGCTCCCAAGGTACTGATACGAGCTTCTTCAATATTTGCTACATTATCTGTAATAGAGCTTAGGGATACCACAAGCTTTTCTACACTGACATTAATGTTGGCGTAGGAATCGGTAGTATTTTTTACTGCATTTTCTTGAAGTGCTAATACTTCTTCTGCTTTCTTTGCTGTCTCAACTGCTGTTTTTGTATCCTCTTGAATGCTATTGATAATTTTCTTAATATCATTTACAGAGTTTTTGGATTGCTCCGCTAGTGATCTGATTTCGCTAGCAACAACAGCAAAACCTTTTCCATGTTCTCCAGCCCTAGCAGCTTCAATAGAAGCGTTTAAGGACAAGAGATTCGTCTGATTTGCAATATCATTAATAACATTGATGATCTTATTAATGGAAGATGATTTATCAGAAAGTTTCTCAATATCCTTAATAATATCGGTAGTGATCTCAATGGTTGACTTTGTTTGTTGGTTCAGTTCTTCAGAAATAATGGTACCGTCTTTAACGATCATCTTAGTACTATCTGCTATTTGACCAATCTCCTTGGTGTTGCTACTCACAACCTCGATCTTCTGTGATAGGCTATCCATCTGTAACAGACATTTCTCAGCTTCCTTTGCCTGTTGATTGACACCTTGCTCTATTTCGTTCATCGCTGTGGAGATATCCTCGGTGGATTTAAGGAATAATTCCGAAGTTGTCGATACATTGGATGCAGCTTCTGACACTTCACTACTTAAATCCTTCACCTGCTGAATCAGACCCTTCATATTAGCGAAGGTAATCTGTATCTCATCTATTAATATACGAAACTCATCCTTACGCTTTGTATCAAATTGAACAGTTAAATCACCTTTTGCTGCTAGCTTCAGTTTGCTAATAATGCCTTTAATCGCCTTATCAATGCCGGTAGATAACCATGCAGCAATTAACACAGCCGTTAAACATGCAATAAGTACAATAATAATTGTAACATTCTTAATGGCATCCGCTTGGCTGGTTATGACAGCTTTGGGCATTAATGCACAAAGAGTGGCACCTGTTTCACCAATTTTGGAATACATGAATAAATAGGTATCCCCTTTATATTCAACATACTTAGACCCGCTAGTCTCATCAGAAGTTACAGCTTCCTGATAAAAGTCCTCATTAAAAAACACCTTCTCTGCCTTTAAGGCTTCT